>NZ_DATMGA010000062.1:0-66421 GCF_035555955.1 Eoetvoesiella sp.
CGAGACCTTTTCAGGCAAGGCCGCCAAAATGCGGGGGGCGCCTTCCAGCAGGGTTATACGCACGTCCGTTGCCGGATCAAGATGCGTCAAGCCGTAGTAAGCCACGTTCTTGCATGACTCGACCAGCTCCGCGGCCAGCTCGACGCCGGTTGCGCCGCCGCCCACGATGGCGATATGCACGACACGGGCGGAACCCGAAGGCTGATCCCGATGCACCATGACCAGCGCCCGCAGCAACTGCTGGCGAAAGCGCTCGGCCTGCTCGGTGGAATCCAGCGCAATGGCGTATTCCTGCGTGCCGGGAGTATCAAAAAAATTGGACTTGCTGCCCAGGGCCAGCACCAGCGTGTCGTAGGGAATGTCCCGGGCGGGAAAGATCTCGCGGTCCTCGAACAGCACCGGAGCAAGATGCACGGTGCGCGCCGCGCGATCCACCTGCCGAACCTCCCCTAGAACGAAGGTAAAGCCGCAGTCCTTGGCCAGCATCGGATAGGACAGGCCCTCGCGGTGGATGTCCAGCGTGCCGGCGGCCACTTCGTGCAGCGACGGCTTCCAGATATGGGAGCCCGCCTTGTCGATCAGGAATATTCTGCTAGGGCCGAACTTGCGGCCCAGCTTGGCGGCCAGTTCGAGCCCGCCCGCGCCGCCGCCGGCAATGACAATACGATGGGTTTCGCTAGACATATGACGCACATCCCCGTATTCGTTGAAACCGCGAGAACCGCCATTCCGGGCGTCGGCCGCCCTTGTTCCTGGCAGTATAAGGGCAAAAACGCGGCTGGCGGCTTCAAGGTGTTATGAGCTGAAAGGGTCGATGCGCGTAGCCAATGTCTATCTTCCTCGGCAGGCATCAGATAATGGCCTGTATGCCCTTGTCGGCAATGACGTTCAGCAGCTTGAGCGCCGGGCCGGTGGGATGGGTTTCGCCTTGCTCCCATTTGCGCACGGTCGATGCCGTGGTATGCAGATGAAGCGCAAACACCGGCTGGCTGAACTTCAAGTCTTCCCGCAGCCGCTTGATGTCGGCCGCGTCGAACTCCCGAACTGGCGGCGGACAAATTGCGTCAAACTCGCGCATCGTCACCTTGCCGATGGCTCCTGCCCCGTGGAGCGCCGCCAGGTCGCCGCGCAGTGATTCAATGATCTTGCTCACAATGCACCTCCAGTAAAACGGCAGCCTGCAATGCTTTCGACAAGGCTTCGGCGGACAGTTCCAAGAACACCTTGCCGGCGAATTGCAGCGCCTTCTTCTCATTCTGCGTGATGTTCGCCTTGTCGCTCTTGGGGAACCCATGCAGGAACACATAACGGCTACCTATTCTGGCCGAAAGCAACGTGCGATAGCCGCCGCTTTTGCCACCGCCGGGACGGGCTACCCGCTTCTTGTATAGGGAGCCACCCAAGTCCGCGTCGATCAGACCGCTTTCCATCTCCTGAACCGCCTTGCACAAGGCAGCTTCGGGCAGCTTCTCAGTCGCCTGCCATCGCGCAAAGTCCTTGCGCTTGAGGATGCGCGTCATATCGACCTCCAAACTATACCCGTATCGGGTACATTTTTCAATCCCTCGCCGTGGAGCGGCCTCGGAAAGGGCAGTACGCCCGATTGTCGTGTATGAACATAGTGCATAAACATCGCCACAGTCTTGTGGCCTGTGAGCTTCATGTCCACCTTGAATTGCAGGCGGATCGCCAGCGGAATGACGTAGTTCTCCAGCCCCTCGGGCTATATGTTGAGCTCGCCTTCCAGGTCGAAGCCAGTGTAAACACTTGAGTCGAAAATGCTCTAAGTGCAGTACTGGGGTCATCGTGAAACAAAAAAAGCCCCCACGCTTCGCCACTACGTGGCTTGCTGCCCCCCAAGGGGGCGCTTTTTGCCTTGGGGCGGCCCGGCGGCAGGGAAAAGCCCCCACGCTGCGCCGCTGACGCGGCTTGCTGCCCCCCGTGGGGGTACTTTTTTGCCTTGGGGCGGCCCGGCGGCAAAAAAAACGCCCCCGGGGAATATCCCCCGGGGGCGTTTATGCGCTTGTGCGTCGATGAGCAGGCTTAGTTCGCCTTGGCCAGGCGCTGCCAGGTGTCGACCACCGTGTCCGGGTTGAGCGACATGGACAGGATGCCCTGGTCGCGCAGCCATTCGGCCAGATCGGGATGGTCGCTGGGGCCCTGGCCGCAGATGCCGACATACTTGCCGGCGACCAGGCACGCCTTGATGGCGCGGTTCAGCATGAACTTGACCGCGTCGTCGCGCTCGTCGAAATCGGCGGCCAAAAGTTCCATGCCCGAGTCCCGGTCCAGGCCCAGGGTAAGCTGGGTCATGTCGTTCGAGCCGATGGAGAAGCCGTCGAAATACTCCAGGAACTGCTCGGCCAGGATGGCGTTGGAAGGCACCTCGCACATCATGATAAGGCGCAGGCCGTTTTCGCCGCGCGCCAGGCCATGCTTGGCCAGCAGCGCCACAACCCGGGACGCTTGCGGCAAGGTGCGCACGAACGGGATCATGATTTCGACGTTGGTCAGGCCCATTTCATCGCGAACCTTCTTGAGCGCCTCGCATTCCATGCGGAAGCATTCTTCGAATTCGCTGGAAATGTAGCGCGACGCGCCGCGGAAGCCCAGCATGGGGTTTTCTTCTTCAGGCTCGTAGCGCGAACCGCCCACCAGCTTGCGGTATTCGTTGGACTTGAAGTCGGACATGCGCACGATGACGGGCTTGGGATAGAAAGCCGCGGCGATGGTGGCAATGCCCTCGGCCAGCTTCTCGACGAAGAAGGCGCGCGGGCTGGCATAGCCGCGCGCAGCCGACTCGACCGCCTTCTTGAGCTCGCTGTCGACATTGGGATAGTCGAGAACGGCCTTGGGGTGCACGTTGATGTTGTTGTTGATGATGAACTCGAGGCGGGCCAGGCCGACGCCGGCGTTGGGGATCTGCGAAAAGTCGAAAGCCAGCTGCGGGTTGCCCACGTTCATCATGACCTTCAGGCCGATCTCGGGCATTTCGCCCCAGTGCACTTCCTCGATCTCGGTTTCGATGAGACCGTCGTAGATGCGGCCTTCGTCGCCCTCGGCGCACGACACCGTGACCTCGCGGCCATCGGCCAGGACGTCGGTGGCGCTGGCGCAGCCCACGACAGCGGGAATGCCCAACTCGCGCGCGATGATGGCCGCGTGGCAGGTACGCCCGCCGCGGTTGGTGACGATGGCCGAAGCCAGCTTCATGACGGGTTCCCAATTGGGGTCGGTCATGTCGGTGACCAGGATGTCGCCGGCCTTGACCTGATCCATTTCGGAGATATCGGCCACGACGCGAACCGTGCCCGAGCCGATTTTTTGCCCGATGGCGCGGCCCGTGACCAGGACTTCGCCGGTGGCCTTGAGGCGGTAGCGTTCCTGCACGTCGCTCTGCGCGGCCTGCGATTTGACCGTTTCGGGGCGGGCCTGAAGGATGTAGATCTTGCCGTCGACGCCATCGCGGCCCCATTCGATGTCCATGGGACGCTGGTAGTGCTTTTCGATGATGACCGCGTAGCGGGCCAGCTCGATGACCTCTTCGTCGGTCAGCGAATAGCGGTTGCGCTCGGACACGGGAACGTCCACGGTGCGCACCGCCACGCCGCCCGTGCGGGCGGGGTCGAATTCCATCTTGATGAGCTTGGAGCCGATGCGGCGGCTGATGATGGGATAGTGGCCGGCTGCGAGCGTGGGCTTAAAGACGTAGAACTCGTCGGGATTGACCGCGCCCTGCACCACGGTTTCGCCCAGGCCGTACGACGACGTGATGAACACGACGTCGTCGAAGCCCGATTCGGTGTCCAGCGTGAACATGACGCCGGCGCTGCCCTTGTCGGAGCGAACCATGCGCTGGATGCCCGCCGATAAGGCGACTTCAGCGTGCGCAAAGCCTTTGTGCACGCGATACGAGATGGCCCGGTCGTTGTACAGCGAGGCGAACACGTGGCGAACCTTGTCCAGCACGTCGTCGATGCCGACGACGTTGAGAAAGGTTTCCTGCTGGCCCGCGAAGGAGGCGTCGGGCAGGTCTTCGGCAGTAGCCGACGAGCGCACGGCGAACGAGCCCTTGCCGTCGGCGTCGAGCTCGGCGAACGCCTTGCGGATGGCCTGCTCGAACTCGGCGGGGAACGGCGTGTCGATCATCCATTGGCGGATTTCGGCGCCGGCGACCGCCAGTTCGCGCACGTCGTCGGGGTCGAGGCGGCTGAGACGCTCGTCGATGCGCTTGTCGAGCCCCGTGACACTGAGAAAATCGCGAAAAGCCTCGGCTGTGGTAGCAAAGCCGCCTGGAACCCGGACTCCGGCCCCAGCCAGCTGGCTGATCATTTCACCGAGTGACGCATTTTTCCCTCCTACCGAGTCAACGTCCGTCATGCGGAGCTGCTCGAAAGATACTACATAAGACATAAGTCACCTTTAACACTATAGAAGAAAGCTTGTTTGCTTATCGCATAGCGGTTTGCACGGGCGCCATACGCCTGCCACACGCCGGGCATCATGCATTTGCCCTACAATCTACGCACTAACCAAACCAGCCTTGTCTGCCATAAAAGGCGACCGCCAATTGTTAATTGTACCGTTTCCGGCCTCTTTCTGCGCCACTACCGCCCATGACATCTTCCCCGCTTGAACGTACCGTATTCGTCGTCTCCGACAGCACCGGCATCACCGCCGAAACCTTCAGCCACTCGGTCCTCTCGCAGTTCGACGAAGCCAAATTCAGATCCATACGCGTGCCGTTCATCGACAGCACCGAAAAAGCCGATGAAGTCGTCAATCGGATCAACCGCTGCGCCCTCGAGGAAAAACAGCCGCCCCTGGTATTCAGCACCCTGGTCGACCCGGCGATCGCGCTGCGCGTGCGCCATGCCAACTGCACCTTCCTGGACCTGTTCGGCACCTTCATCAAGCCCGTCGAAGAAGCCCTGGGCATGAAATCCAACCACTCCATCGGCCGCTCGCATTCGGTGGGCTTGTCCAAGCAATACAACAACCGCATCGAGGCCATCAATTTCAGCCTGTCGCACGACGACGGGCAGTTCGTGCACGGCCTGCGCCAGGCCGACGTCATCCTGGTGGGAGTATCGCGCTGCGGCAAGACACCCACCAGCCTGTACCTGGCCATGCAGTACGCCATCAAGGCCGCCAATTTCCCCCTCATTCCCGAAGACTTCCAGCGCGGCACCCTGCCCGCCACGCTGGCCCCCTACCGCAACAAATTGTTCGGCCTATCCATCCAGCCCACGCGCCTGGCCGAGGTCCGCAACGAACGCCGCCCCAACAGCGAATACTCGTCACTCAAGCAATGCCGCTACGAAGTGGCCGAAGCCGAACGCCTGATGCGCATGGAGGGCATACCGTGGCTCTCCACCACCACCCGCTCCATCGAGGAAATCTCCACCAAGGTGCTGGAGGAAGTCGGGCTCAACCGCCAGGCTTACTGAAGCGGCGCCGCTGTTCGAACAGGCAGATCGCCGCGGCCACCGCGGCGTTCAGCGACTCCACGCCGGGCTCTTGCGGAATGTACACGCGCATGTCCGCCAGCGCCAGCAACTCGGGGGCCACACCTTGCCCCTCGTTGCCGATCAGCCAGGCGCAACGCGCGGGCAGATCGGCCTCGTACAGCGGCACTGCCCGTTCAAGCGCGGTGGCCACCAGGGGCACGTCCAGCCGGCTGCCAAGGCCGGAAAGGTCGGCGTGCTCGTGCAGGGTCATGGCGAAATGCGCGCCCTGGGCGCTGCGCAAGACCTTGGGCGACCAGGCCGAAGCGCAGCCTGTGGAAAGATAAGCCTCGGCAATGCCTGCCGCGGCCGCTGTGCGCAGCAAGGTGCCCATATTGCCCGGATCCTGGACACGGTCGAGCCACAGGCAGTTGGCGGCAATACGCGCCGGCATATCGGTTTCGGGCACGCGCACGACAAAGTAGACGCCCTGGCCGTGGCCCACCTGGGACAGGCCGCCCGCCAGCGCCGGCTCGCACGATACGCAGTCCTCCGGCGGTACGGCACGAGCCAGATCGGCCAGCTCGCCGCCCTGCTCCAGCCTGCGGGCGTCGAACAGCGCCAGCTCGGGCTGGCCTTTATGCCGCAGCCATTCCTGGCAAAGATGGACGCCCTCCAGAAGGGCCTGGCCGTCGCGCGGGCCGCGCGCAAGCCGCTGCAGATGCCTGTAGGCCGGATTGTCGCGCGAGCTGATGTGCTTCACGAACCCTCCCTCTCCAGCAGCCGGCGCACCGGGGCGAAGCTGCGCCGATGCGCGGGGCAAGGCCCGTACAGACGCAAGCGCTCCATATGCAGGACCGTGCCATAGCCTTTGTGCTGGTCGAAGGCGTATTGGGGATACAGACCATGCAGAACGCCGCAGTCGGCGTCGCGCGCCGTCTTGGCCAGGATGGAGGCGGCGGAAATCGCCGCGACCTTGGAGTCGCCCTTGACGATGGCCTGAGCCGGGCAGGCCAGCCCCTTGGGAATGCGGTTGCCGTCGATGAGGGCCTGGACGGGAACCGTCGACAGCCCCTCGCAGGCGCGGCGCATGGCCAGCATGGTGGCCTGCAATATGTTGAGGCTGTCGATTTCCTCGACGCTGGCGCTGGCTATGCACCACGCCAGGGCATGCTCGCGGATTTCCACGGCCAAGCGCTCGCGGCGTGCCGCTGTAAGGGTCTTGGAATCCGCCAGCCCGGCAATGGGCCGCTCGGGGTTCAAAATGACGGCCGCCGTAAAGACAGGCCCCGCCAGGGGACCCCGGCCAGCCTCGTCGACCCCCGCCACGAAGGGCGTGGACGCGCTTGCGGCTTCGAAAAGGTCAGCCTGCTCCATGTTCCGCCTGCCTGATGATGGCCTCGGCCGCCAACGCCGGCGTATCGCGCAGCAATGTCTGGTGCAATTGGGTAAAGCGCTGCTCGACGTCGGCCGCATGATCGGCGTCGGTCAGCGCCCGCCATGAGGCTTCGGCCAGTTTTTCGGGGGTGGCCTCGTCCTGCAGCAGCTCGGGCACGGCAAAGTCGCTCAACAAAATATTGGGCAATCCCACCCAGGGCAAGGTGGGCTTTTCCTGGCCGGACTTCCAGGCCATCAGGCGGCGCATGGCCGGCGAAAGCACATAGGAAATGACCATGGGCCGCTTGAACAGCGCGGCTTCCAGCGTGGCCGTGCCGCTGGCCACCAGCACCGCGTCGGCGGCCTCCATGGCGTCCCAGGCGGCGGGACGGTTCGCCGCGGAAGACTGTTCGAGAATGCGCAGGTTCGCCACCGGATACTGTTGCAGCCACGCCTGGAATTCGTTGCGGCGCGCGGCGCTGACCATGGGCGCCAGCACCTGCAAGCCGGGGTCCTGCTTCTGCAGGCGCTGCACGGCCTGCAAAAAACGCGGCGCCAGCAGCTTGATCTCCGAAGCGCGGCTGCCCGGCATCAGGGCCAGGATGCGCGCCGAGGCGTCCAGCCCCAGCCGGCGCCGCACCGCCTTGCGGTCGGGCTGCATGGGGATGACCTGCGCCAAAGGATGGCCTACGTAGGTGACCGGCACGCCTTCCTTCTGGTAGATGGCTTCCTCGAAAGGGAACAGCACCAGCATGTGCGACACCGCCGCCCGTATCTTGTGGATGCGCTCGTAGCGCCAGGCCCAGATGGAGGGGCCCACGAAATGCACGGTGGGAATGCCGGCCTGCCGTAGCTGCAGTTCCAGCCGCAGATTGAAGTCGGGGGCGTCCACGCCCACGAACACGTTGGGCGGATTGCGGAGCCAGCGCCTTTTTACGTCGAGATAGGTATGGACGAGCCTGGGCAGGCTTTTCAGCGCATCGACATAGCCGAATACCGTCAGAGCGTTCATGGGATGCCAGATCTGGAAGCCCTGCTCCTGCATGGCCGGCCCCCCTATCCCCTGGCAACCGGCCGCTTCGCTGCGCTCGGCGATGCCCTTGATGACCCGCGCCGCCAGCAGGTCGCCCGAGGGCTCGCCGGCGACCATGCCGATGCGCAGGCTCATGGCCGGGAAATACCCCGGGTCGAGGCGGCGAGGAAATCGACGTAGACCTGCAGCGCATCGCGCGCGGCCGGCTGCTGAGCCTGCAGCGTGATGATTTCCTGGCAGGCCTGTTCGACGGTGAGCTTGCGGCGATAGATGAGCTTGTAGGCTTCCTTGAGCGCGGCCACGACGTCCGCATCGAAGCCGCGCCGGCCCAGGCCTTCGGAATTGATGCCAACGGGCCGGAAGGGGTCGCCGGCGCCGATGACGTACGGCGGAATGTCCTGCCGGATGGAGCTGGTGCCGCCCACCATGGTGTGGGCGCCAATGCGCACGAACTGATGAACCGCGGTGGAGCCGCCGATGATGGCGTAGTCGTCGATATGGATATGGCCGGCCAGCTGCACGTTATTGGCAATGACGGTGTGGCTGGCGACCTGGCAATCGTGGGCGATGTGCACATAGGCCATGATCCAGTTGTCGTCGCGCACCCGGGTCACGCCCACGTCCTGCGCGGTGCCGGTATTGATGGTGACGTATTCGCGCACCATGTTGCCGTCGCCGATTTCCAGGCGGGTAGGCTCGCCGCCGTATTTTTTGTCCTGCGGCATGCCGCCGATGGAGCAAAAGCGGTAGAAGGTATTGCCGCGGCCTATAGTGGTATGGCCGTCGATGACGCAATGGGGCCCGACCACGGTGTCATCGCCGATGCTGACGTTTTCACCGATGATGCTGTAGGGGCCCACCGTTACGCCCGCCGCCAGCTTGGCCCCGGGCGCCACGATGGCCGTGGCGTGGATGGATCCTGGCATCAGTCTTCCATGACGCGAATCGCGCACATTAATTTGGCGGCCGCCACCTCTTTGCCATCGACGAGGGCCGTGCCCGTGTACTTGCAGATGCTGCGGCTTATGCGGTCGGCCGTGACTTCGAGGCGCAGCTGGTCGCCCGGCACCACCGGGCGGCGGAAGCGCGCGTCGTCGACGCCGACCAGGTAGTAGGCGATTTTTTTGTCGGCCGGATTGACCTCGGGATTGCCTTCGAACGAAAACAGCGCGGCCGCCTGGGCCATGGCCTCGATGATGAGAACGCCCGGCATGACCGGATGATGCGGGAAGTGCCCCTCGAAGAAAGGCTCGTTCATTGATACGTTTTTCAGGGCCACGATGCTTTTGCCGGGCACCATTTCGAGGACTCGATCCACCAGCAGCATCGGATAGCGATGAGGCAGGCGCGCCATGATTTCTTTTATGTCGAGTTCCATGTTCTATATCCTACGAGCACCTATGCGTGCAATGATTGATTTCAAATTAGTCTTTTGGCTGCTCGAGCGCCCTCAGCCGCTTGCGCAACTGCGCCAGCTGCGAGATCACTGCCGCGTTGCGCTGCCATTGCACGTGCTCGGCATACGGATACACGCCGGTATACCTGCCCGGTGCTTCAACATTCGAAGTAATGGCGGTTCCCCCCGAAACGTGGACGTCATCGCCCAGCACCAGGTGGCCGGAGATCATGGACGCGCCGCCTATGGTGCAGCGCTTGCCGATGGCGGTCGAACCCGCTATGCCCACACACGCGGCGATTGCCGTGTGATCGCCTATCTGGACGTTGTGGGCCACCATGATCTGGTTGTCGAGCTTTACCCCGTTGCCGATGCAGGTGTCGTCGAGCGCGCCCCGGTCTATGGTGGTGTTGGCGCCCACCTCGACGTCGTCGCCCAGGGCAACACCGCCCAACTGGGCGATTTTAGCCCAGCCGCCGTTCGGACGCGGGTCGGGGGCGAAGCCGAAGCCATCGGCTCCCAAGACGCATCCGCTATGCAGGATGGCCCGGTCGCCCACGGAAACGCCATGGTAAAGCGTGACCCGGGCATGCAGCAGGCAATCGCGCCCGAGCACGGAATTTGCGCCAACGATGCAGCCGGCTCCAAGCCGCGTACCCTCGCCTATGCGCACACCGGCCTCGATGACGCAATGCGGGCCTATGCTTACGCCCGCCGCCAGTTCGGCATCGGCGGAGACGACCGCGCTGGGATGGATGCCGGGTTCGAGGCTGTTGATCCGGTGCTGGTCGAACCACTGCGCCAGCAAGGCATACATAAGATACGGCTGGCTGCACAGCACCGCCCGGAAAGCGACCGGCTGGCCTTGCAGGGGCTGATACGCTTCGGGCGTCAGGATGACGGCGGCCGCCCGGCACTGGGCCAACTGGCCGGCCAGCCGGGGATTGGACAAGAAACTGATTTCATCCGGGCCCGCCAGAAGCAAAGAGCCCAGCCCCCGGATCCGGGGTTCGGGCTCGTTCGACTCTGTAACAAGCCGGTTGTCCAGACCCGCCGTATTGGCATCCCGCAGCAAATCTTGCAGCGTGGGTGCCTGATCGGGCGCTAACAACACCGGCATATGCAGTTAGCCGCCCAGGGCTTTCATCACTTGGTCGGTGATATCGACCCGCGGGCTTACCGTGACGGCGTCCTGGATGATGAGGTCGTAGCCTTGCTGCTCGGCGATCTTCTTGATGGCCGCGTCGGCCTTTTCGACGATGCCCGAGAACTCTTCGTTGCGGCGGCGGTTGAAGTCTTCCTGGAATTCGCGGCGCTTGCGCTGCAAATCGGAATCCATGTCGGCAAGCTTGCGCTGGCGCTTGACGCGTTCGGACTCGGACAGCACGGGCGCGTCTTTGTCGAACTTCTGGGCCTGGGCGCGCAAGTTGTTGGACAGGGTTTGAAGTTCTTCGTCGCGGCGCTTGAATTCGGCTTCGATCTTGGCTTGGGCAGCCTTGGCGGGTTTGGAATCGCGCAGGATGCGTTCTGTGCTCACGAAGCCGATTTTGGTGGCCTGGGCCTGGACGGCGGGAGCCGCCACGACAGACATTGCCCCCAACGCCGCAGCCAATACCACGGCACGATTGCCACGGGCGACGCTACGGCTTAAAGCTGAAAGTTTTAATGCGATTTGAGACTTCATGAAAAATCTACCTTGCAAATAAGCAGAGATAAAAAAAGCTATTGTGCCACTAAATGCCCAACATCAGAAACCGGTGCCGATCTGGAACTGGAACGCCTGCTTGTCGTCGCCTTCCTTGGCATTGAGCGCGCGGCCGAAGGACAGCTCGAGCGGCCCCATGGGCGACTGCCACGACAGGCCGATACCGGCCGAATAGCGCCAGCCGCAAGGATCGACGACCGCATGGTTGATGCCGTCCATGCAGCTCAGGCCGTTGCCGGCCGCGACCTGGCCGATATCGCCGAACACGAACCAGCGCAGGGTCTTGTCGCGCGAGGTGCCGGGGAAAGGCAGATACAGCTGCACGGTGCCGACGATGCGCCGCGCGCCGCCCAGGTAGTCGCCGGTGGCCGTGTCGCGCGGGCCCAGCGAAGCGCCTTCGTAGCCGCGCACCGATCCGATACCGCCGCCGTAGACGTTCTTGATGATGGGGAAAGGCTTGCCGCCGTACGAGCGCGCCCAATCGACCGTGCCGTTCAGGGCCAGCGTGAAATTGCGGCCCAGCGGCACGAAGAACTGCTGCTGCCCGCTGAGCTTGTAGTAGCGCAGATCCATGGTGGAGATATCGCCCGAAAGACGCGTATAGCTGCCCTTGGTGGGCGCCAGCGCGCTGTCGCGGGTGTCCTTGGACCAGCCCACATTGAAGATGACGGCGTTGGTAGTGCGTCCGTATTCGTTGACGAAGTCGGTATAGGCCTGCGGCGGCGTATACAGGTCGATGGTGTTGTGCTCGTAGCTGACGCCCGTGAACACGCGGTCGTACTCGGAAATGGGCACGCCGAAGTTCAGCCCGCCGCCCAGGGCCGTGACGCGGTAGTCGCCCTGGTCGTCGCTGCTGGTCTGGTAAGGCGTCGTGCGGCGGTAGTACAGCGAGGTGGTCTTGCTGATGCCGTCTTTGGTCCAGTACGGATCGGTGTGCGCCAGCACCGCGGCGCGGTTGGTCTTGCTGGTGTTGACCTGCAGCGACAGGCTTTGGCCGCTGCCGAAGATGTTGTCCTGGCTGATGCCGGCCGACAGGATGACCTTGTCGGTGGAGCCGTAGCCCACGCCCAGGTTGATGAGGCCGGTGGGCTTTTCCTTGACGTCGACGTTGACGTCGATTTGGTCGCTGGAGCCAGGCACGGGCTCGGTGGTGACGTTGACGTCGGTAAAGTAGCCGAGGCGGTCGATGCGGTCGCGCGATTTCTTGATGCTGCCGGCATCGTACCAGGCCGATTCGTTCTGCAGCATTTCGCGGCGCACGACCTGGTCGCGCGTACGCGTGTTGCCGCCGATCTGGATGCGGCGCACATAGACCCGGCGGCCCGGATCCACGTAGAAGGTCAGGTCGGTTTCGTGCTTTTCACGGTCGAGCACCGGGTTGGGGTTGACGTTGGCGAACGCATAGCCCAGGCCGCCCAGGTAATCGGTGATGGCTTTGACCGTGGCGTTGCTTTTCGCCGCCGAGAAGGTTTCGCCGGCCTTGACCTGGATGAGCTTCTGGATTTTATCGTCCAGCCCCAGCAGGTCGCCCGCCAGCTTGACGCTGCGCACCTTGTAGGGCTGGCCTTCGTGGATGGTGAAGGTAATGTAGATGCTTTCGCGGTCGGGCGAAATGGACACCTGGGGAGGTTCGGACGAGAACTCGAGGTAGCCGCGGTCGAGGTAGAACGAGCGGATGCGCTCGACATCGCCTTCGAGCTTTTCGCGCGAATATTTGTCGGTGCCCGTATACCAGGTCATCATGCCCGAGGTGGTCAGCTCGAGCTCGTCTTCGAGGGTGCTTTGCGAGAACGCCTTGTTGCCCACGAAGTTGATTTGCTTGATGGTGGAGACTTCGCCTTCGAAGATGTCGAAGCTGACCCCGACCCGGTTGCGCGGCAGCGGCGTAATGATGGGGTTGATTTCGACCCCGTACTTGCCCTTGGACAAGTACTGCTGTTTAAGCTGGAACACCGCCTGTTCGAGCATGGCCTGGTCGAACACCCGGCCCGGGCCGAAACCCACGCCGCTAAGGGATTTGTTGAGCGCCGTGGCGTCGAACGCGCGCATGCCGTTGAACGAGACCGAGGCGATGGTGGGACGCTCTTTCACGGTGACCACCAGCACGTCGTTGGTCGTGTCGATCTTGACGTCGCTGAAAAAGCCCGTGGCGTAAAGGCGCTGGATGGCCTCGGCCGCCTGCGCGTCGGTGAACTGCTCGCCCACCTTGACCGGCAAGTAGTTGAACACCGTACCGGCGTCCACACGCTGGATGCCGTCGACACGGATGTCCTTCACCACGAAGGGAGAAAATGCGCTGGCGATGCCCGGCGCAAGCAGCGCCGCCAAAACCATGGGCAAAGCACGCTTCAAAAAAGGGAGTTTCCGGCGCAGCGACATCCTAGAGGATCCTTAGTCGATCAAATGGTGAGGGATTGTAAGGCAGAAAGCCATTAACTGAAAAGGCGGGTGAAGTCATTGAAGAACGCAAGCCCCATGAGTGCCGCCAACAAGCCAAGCCCCACCCGCTGGCCGGTTTCGAGCCATTGTTCCGGCACGGGTTTGCCCCTTGCGATTTCCAGAACGTAGTACATGAGATGGCCGCCGTCGAGCATGGGAATGGGCAATAAATTCAAGACTCCGATACTAACACTGATCAAGGCCAAAAAGCCTATGTAGGCGGCAAGGCCGATGCGGGCGGTTTGCCCGGCGTAGTCCGCGATGGTGACCGGGCCGCTGATATTGCGCACCGAAACCGAGCCCGTGGCCATGCGGCCCATCATTTTCAGAGAGAACCATGCCGTTTCGAAGGTGCGGGAAACGCCGCGCCACAGGCTGTCGAATATTCCGTAACGCACCGTTACCATAGGAAAATCCGCGCCCAGCATGACGCCAATGCGCCCCACCTTTTCGTTGCCCGAGATTTCGGCCTGCGGCACCACGGTCAGCGTAATGGGCGCCCCCTGGCGCAGGACGGTCAGCGCGACGGGCTGGCCGGCGTGCGCCTGGATTTCCTTGACCAGGGCGCCGGCGCCGGGGTTTTGCAGCGTGTCGGCCGCGACGATGACATCGCCCACGGTCAGGCCGGCCCGGGCGCCGGCGCCATCGGGGACGACTTGCTCGACCCGCGGCCGAGGCGAAGCCAGGACCAGGCCCGCCTTGGCCATGGGATCGGCCCCGTCGGGTTCGGGCGCCACCGCTTGCAGCACCAGGGTTCGGGTGTGCACCGCGCCGCCGGGCCCTTGGACCTGCACGGCCACCTTGCCGCCCGATGTCAGCGCATCCAGGAGGTTCCAGCGGGCATCGCCCCACGAGCGGATATCGGTGCCGCCGATGCGGATGATGCGTTCGCCTTGCTGGAAGCCCGCCTGGGCTGCCGCGGTGCTGGGCGCCGGCGCGGCGATGACGGCCGCCGGCTCTTGCGTGCCGGCCAGATTGAGCAAGGTGTAAAGCAAGGCGGCCAGCACGAAATTGGCGATGGGGCCGGCGGCGACGATCAGGAACCTGCGGCCTACGCTTTTGCGGTTGAACGCCTGCGCCGCCTCGGCCTGGCTGGCCCCCGGCATGGGGTCGTCCAGCATCTTGACGTAACCGCCCAGGGGGATGGCGGAAAGCGCCCATTCGGTGCCCTGCCGGTCGACGCGGCGCGCAATGACCTTGCCGAAGCCGACCGAGAAACGCAGAACCTTGACGCCACATCGCCGGGCCACCCAGTAATGGCCCAGTTCGTGGAACGTGATGAGCAGCCCGAGGGCCACCGCAAAGGCAAGCAAGGTGTAAAGCATGAAACTCCCGGACACGGCCCCGCGCAGCCGCTATAAAACCCTGTGACAAAAACCCGCAAGCAGGCGGGTGGATGCTCGCCGCATATTGTACTAGCACCGGAGACACGGGCGAAGAAAAACGCCCTGTCCGCAGTCAAGGATTCAGGGGCCCCGCCATGCACCGCGAGCCACGGCACGAACCGGCCGATACGATCAGAGCGCGGCCTGGCAGAACTCCTCGGCGACGCGGCGCGCGCGCGCATCGAGATCGAGCACGTCGCCCAGCGAGGCGAGCTCCGGCACGGCCTGGCCCACCAGGCGGTCGAGGCAGCCCTCGATGACTCGGGCGATCTGGGTGAAGCGGATGCGTTCATCCAGGAAACGGGCGACCGCGATTTCGTTGGCGGCGTTCAAGGCGATGCAGGCGGGCTGCCCCGCCTCCAGCGCATCGAACGACAGCTTGAGACAGGGAAAACGCCGCAGGTCGGGCTCTTCGAAATCGAGCCGGCCCAGGGCCGCCAGCCCCAGCAGGCCGACGCCGCTTTCGATTCTTTCGGGAAAGCCCAGGCCATAGGCGATGGGCGTGCGCATGTCGGGCTGGCCGAGCTGGGCCAGGATGGAGCCGTCTTCGTACTCGACCATGGAATGCACCATGCTTTGCGGGTGGATGACGACCTGGATGCGCTGCAGGGGCATGGCGAACAGCCAGTGGGCCTCGATGACTTCCAGGCCTTTGTTGAGCATGGTTGCCGAATCCACCGAGATTTTTCGCCCCATGCGCCAGTTGGGATGGGCGCAGGCCTGGTCCGGGGTAACGTTGGGCAAGGTATCGAGACCCACCGTGCGGAACGGCCCGCCCGAGGCCGTCAGCAGCAGGCGCCGCACACCTTTGGCGGGCTTCGCCAGGGCTTCGGCCCGCCCGGTCTGGGGCAGGCATTGGAAAATGGCATTGTGCTCGCTGTCGATGGGCAGGAGCTCGGCGCCGTTCTCGCGGACCGTGCGCATGAACAGGCTGCCGGCCGCCACCAGGGCTTCCTTGTTGGCCAGCAATATGCGCTTGCCGGCGCGCGCCGCCGCCAGCGCCGCGGGCAGGCCAGCCGCGCCGACGATGGCGGCCATGACCGTCGTCACTTCCGGATCGGCGGCAGTCTGCTCCAGCGCCCTGGCCCCCACCCGCAGCTCCGGCGCGGGCCGTCCCGCGGGCCAGGCCTGGGCGAAACGCCGGGCGGCTTCGTCATCGGGCACGACCACCACCGGCGCACCCGACTCCCACGCCTGCGCGGCCAGTTTTTCGATGCGGCTGAACGCGCTGAGCGCGTACACCGACATGCGTTCAGGATGGCGGGCGATGACGTCCAGTGTGTTTTCGCCGATGGAGCCGGTGGCTCCCAGCACGCAAATTCGTTGATGCTTCATGACATGAATATTCCGGACAGCAGCAAGGCCACCGGCGCCACCGGCAGCAAGGCATCGATACGATCGTACACCCCGCCGTGCCCGGGCAACAGCTGGCTGGAGTCTTTGACGCCGGCCCGGCGCTTGAGCAGCGATTCGAACAGATCGCCGACGATCGACAGCGCTGCCAGCAAAACGGAGATGGCGGCAACCGCCCACCAGGGCCAGCGGTCCGCCAGGACGGCGCCGAAGCTGCCCGGCCACCAGGCGCTGGCCAGCACCCACGCCACGGCCGCCACGACGCCTCCCACCGCGCCTTCCCAGGTCTTGCCGGGGCTGACGCGCGGCGCCAGCTTGCGGCGGCCAAACGCCCTGCCGGTGAAGTAGGCAGCGATATCGGCGCACCAGATAAGAGCCAGCAGCGACACCAGGAACCACGAGCCCTGCGCAAGATAAAGCTGAACCAGGGCCACCCAGGCCGCCACAACGGCCAGCACCCCGAACAGGCTGAGCCATGTGCTGCCCGCGCGGCCCTGCGCGTCACCGCGCATGACCAGGGCTGTGGCGCCGACCACCCAGACTGCCGCGACGGCCGGCACGAGCCAGCTTCCCAGCCAGCCGGACAGGCTCAGCACCAGCGAAGACGAGGTTTCGTCCAGCCACGGCACGGCCAGCGCCAGCGCGAACACAAAAAACAGCAGGCCCGCCAGTGCCGGGCCCACAACGGATTTGCCGGGCCAGGTAAGCCGCAGCCACTCCCACAAGGCGCAGGCGGCGGCCAGAGTCAGCAACAACACCAGAGGCCACGGGGACGGCGCAAGCAGCGCCCCGAGCAGCACCGCAAGCAGGATAATCGCGGTAACGACGCGCTGAGCCAGCATAGGAAGCTCCGTTGGTGGTTATTGCTTGGACTGGGCCAATTGGGCGCTGGTGCGGCCGAACCGGCGCTCGCGGCCACGATACCACTCGAAGGCCTCGTCGATTTCGCGGGCGCCGAAATCGGGCCAGTAGCCGTCGGTGAAATACAGCTCGGTGTAGGCAAGCTGCCAGATCAAAAAATTGGAGACGCGCTGTTCGCCGCCGGTGCGGATGAACAGGTCGGGCTCGGGCGCCCACGACATGGAAAGGTGAGCGCTGAGCGCCTTTTCGTCGATCTTCTGGGGCGTCGCGGCGAGCTCGGGATTGGCGGCGAGCAGGCTGCGCATGGCCTGCAGAATGTCCCAGCGCCCGCCGTAATTGGCGGCGATGGTCAGGTTGAGCGCGCTGTTGCGCTCGGTGCGCTGTTCGGCGGCTCGGATGAGGTCCTGCAGCTTGGGCTCGAATGCCGACAGATCGCCCACGACCCTCAGGCGCACGCCCTGCTCGTCGAGCTTGTCGACCTCTTTTTCAAGGGTCTGGACGAACAGCCGCATGAGCAGCGAGACCTCGTCCTCGGGCCGGCGCCAGTTTTCGGAACTGAAGGCAAACAGCGTCAGGTATTGAACCCCCCGCTTGCCGCAGGCCTCGACCACCCGGCGCACCGCCTGCACGCCCCGGGCGTGCCCTGCCGCGCGCGGCAGGAAGCGCTTGGTCGCCCAGCGTCCGTTGCCGTCCATGATGACGGCGAGGTGCCTGGGCACGTCGGCGCTTTGGGGGATGCCTAGGGTCGAGCTGGTTGAAGTGGCCATAGCAGTGGTGTCGGAACGGGCGCGTGGCCTATACCGTCATGATCTCGGCTTCTTTCTGGGCCACCAGCTTGTCGATTTCGAGCACGCTTTTGTCGGTGAGCTTTTGCACGTCGTCCTGGGCGCGGCGCTCGTCGTCCTCGGAAATTTCCTTGTCCTTGACCAGTTTTTTAAGCGCGTCGTTGGCGTCCCGGCGCAGGTTGCGTACCGCCACTTTGGTGTCCTCGCCCTCGCTGCGCACCACCTTGGTGAGATCGCGGCGGCGCTCTTCGGTAAGGGCAGGCATGGGGACGCGAATGTTGTCGCCCATGGAAACTGGGTTCAGGCCCAGGTCGGAATCGCGGATCGCCTTTTCGACCGGACCCACCATGTTCTTTTCGTAGGGCTGCACGCTGAGCGTGCGCGCGTCGACGACGTTGACGTTGGCGACCTGCCCTACGGGCACGGGCGAACCATAGTACTCGACCAGCACGTGATCGAGGATGCCGCCATGGGCGCGGCCGGTACGGATTTTGGCCAGATTGGTCTTGAGCGCGTCGATGCTTTTCGCCATGCGCTCTTCAGCGGATTTCTTGACCTCTGAAAGACTCATTGTTATTCCTTTATCAAACGTGAACCAGGGTGCCTTCGTCTTCGCCCGACACCACGCGCTTGAGCGCGCCGGGCTTGTTGATGGAAAACACCTTGATCGGCAATTTCTGGTCGCGGCACAGCGCAAACGCCGTGGCGTCCATGACTTCGAGGCGCCGCACGATGGCCTCGTCGAAACTGATGCGAGCGTAACGGGTGGCGGAGGGATCCTTGTTGGGATCCGCGCTGTAGATGCCGTCGACCTTGGTGGCCTTGAGCACGATTTCGGCGCCGATTTCGGCCCCGCGCAAGGCGGCCGCCGTATCCGTCGTGAAGAACGGGTTGCCGGTGCCCGCCGCGAACACCACGACCTTGCCCTCTTCGAGGTAGCGCAGCGCCTTGGGCCGGATATAGGGCTCGACGACCTGATCGATGTTCAGGGCCGACTGCACCCGGGTATCGACGCCGCGATGCTTTAGAGCGTCCTGCAGGGCCAGCGCGTTCATGATGGTGGCCATCATGCCCATGTAATCGGCCGTGGCGCGGTCCATGCCCTGGGCGCCCGGCGCCACGCCCCGGAAAATATTGCCGCCGCCGATCACGATAGCCAGCTCGACACCTTGCGCAGAGACTTCCGCGATGTCTTCGGTCATGCGTAGAATTGTGGAACGGTTGATCCCAAATGCGTCTTCGCCCATCAGCGCTTCGCCGGAAAGCTTGAGAAGAACGCGTTTGTACGATCTGGAGGTCATGGATAGCATCCCGAGTGATAAACCAACGAAAGTGTAAGCCAAGGCCGGGTTGAGCGCACTGCCCACCCGGCCCTGTATTTTGCCCGAAACGAGGTTTTAGGCGTTGCCGGCGGCTGCGGCGGCCACTTCGGCGGCGAAGTCTTCGGACTTCTTCTCGATGCCTTCACCCACGACATACAGCGCGAAACGCTGAATGGCGGCGCCCTTTTCCTTGAGCATCTGTTCAACGCTTTGCTTGTCGTTCTTGACGAAAGGCTGGGACAGCAACGTGACTTCCTTCAGGAACTTCTGCACGGAGCCTTCGACCATCTTGGCGACGATCTCGGCGGGCTTGCCGGATTCGGCGGCCTTTTGCTCGGCCACGGAACGCTCGGTGGCGATGGCGGCGGCATCCACGCCCGCGGCGTCGATGGCGCGCGGCTTGGTGGCGGCGATATGCATGGCCAGGTCCTTGCCGATTTCGTCGGGACCGCTGAACTCGACCAGCACGCCGATGCGCCCGCCGTGCACGTAGCTGGCAAGCTTGTTGGCGGTTTGCATGCGCTCGAAGCGGCGCACGGCGATGTTTTCGCCGATCTTGCCGACCAGGGCGGAGCGCGTCGTTTCGACGGTGCCTTCACCGAAGGGCAGCTCGTTCAGGGCAGCCACGTCGGCGGGGTTCTTTTCGGCGATCAGTTGGGCCAGTTGATTGATGAACGAGACGAAATCGTCGTTCTTGGCCACGAAGTCGGTTTCGCAATTGACTTCGACCACGGCGCCCGTCTGGGAGTCGGCAGCGATGTACAGGCCGACCAGACCTTCGGCGGTAACGCGGCTGGCCGCCTTGCTGGCCTTGTTGCCCAGCTTGACGCGCAGCAGTTCTTCAGCGCGAGCCATGTCGCCGTCGGCTTCGGTAAGCGCTTTCTTGCATTCCATCATGGGCGCGTCGGTCTTTTCGCGCAGTTCCTTGACCATCGCAGCAGTAATTTGAGCCACAGTTTTCTCCAGTATGTAAAACACGCCCCGGTCGGGCCGGGGCTGGGGCAAGCTAAACAGAGCAGGCGCGCCCGCAACAGCGGCGCGTCAACCCGCGGCCGGGCGCGCGCCCGGCTTGATGCGCTTACTCGCCGCGCTCTTCGTCGACCTCGACGAACTCTTCGCCGCCTTCGGCGATTTCTTCGACCAGGCCGTTAAGGTTTTGCTCGCGGCCTTCCAGAACGGCGTCGGCCATGCCGCGCGCATACAGCGCAATGGCCTTGGCCGAGTCGTCGTTGCCGGGGATGACGTATTCGACGCCATCGGGCGAGTGGTTGGTATCGACCACGGCCACGACGGGGATGCCCAGCGTGTTGGCTTCGGCAACCGCAATCTTGTGATAGCCGACATCGATGATGAACAGTGCGTCAGGCAGAGTGTTCATGTCTTTGATGCCGCCGATGGACTTGTTGAGCTTGGCCAGTTCGCGTTCGAACATGAGCGCTTCTTTCTTGCTCATGCTTTCGGTGGCGCCTTCGGCTTGCTGGGCTTCCATTTCCTTGAGGCGCTTGACCGAGCTCTTGACCGTCTTGAAGTTGGTCATCATGCCGCCCAGCCAGCGGCTGTCGACGTAAGGCATGCCGCAGCGTGCGGCTTCCTGGGCGACCAGCTCGCGCGCCGCGCGCTTGGTGCCGACGAACAGGACCGAGCCTCCGCGCGCGGCAACCTGGCGCACGAACTTGGCGGCTTCCTGGTATTTGGCAACGGTTTGCTCGAGGTTGACGATGTGAATCTTGTTGCGCTGGCCGAAGATGTATTGCGACATCTTGGGGTTCCAGTAACGGGTTTGGTGGCCAAAGTGCACACCGGCTTCCAGCATTTCACGCATTAAAGACATAGTATTCTCCAAGGGTTGGGTCTTGCGCCAGGCCTGCATCCGGGAAAAGGCGGCACGATGGGCTTACAATGAACCCAGCAACGTGACGCCCCGCCCCGAACACCCTATAGGTGGCTGGCGCGCGATTTGGCTTTTCCTGTTTTTTGGCTTTTCTTGTTTCTTGCCGAAATTTTCTTGCCGAAATTCAGGAAAGCCTATAATTCTACTATCTTTATCCCATACTATTCAAGTCGAAATGAGCAACCTCGTCACCGATCCCGCAGACCTGGACAAAATGCGCGCCGCCTGCCAGGCCGCGGCCCAAACCCTGGACTTCCTCGAACCGCACGTCAAGGCCGGCATTACCACCGGCGAACTCGACCGGCTGTGCATGGACTTCATCACCAACGAGCTCAACGTCAAGTCCGCCACCGTGGGCTACGCCCCTCCAGGCTACCCGCCTTTCCCGGCCTCCATCTGCACCTCCATCAACCACGTCATCTGCCACGGCATCCCGGGCGACAAGGTCCTCAAGAACGGCGACATCATGAACATCGACGTCACCGTCATCAAGGACGGCTGGTTCGGCGACACCAGCCGCATGTACTGCATCGGCGAACCCTCCATCCTGGCCAAGCGCCTGGTGCAGACCACCTACGACTGCATGTGGATGGGCATCGAAAAGGTACGGCCGGGCGCAACCCTGGGCGACATCGGCCACGTCATCCAGAAGCACGCCGAAGGCCAGGGCTTTTCCGTCGTGCGCGAATACTGCGGCCACGGCGTGGGCCGCAAGTTCCACCAGGATCCCCAGGTGCTGCACTACGGCAAGCCCGGCACCGGCGTCAAGCTGCAGCCCGGCATGATCTTTACCATCGAACCCATGCTCAACGCCGGCCGCAAGGAAATCCGCCAACTGGCCGACGGCTGGACCATCGTCACCCGCGACCACAGCCTGTCGGCGCAGTGGGAGCACAGCATCCTGGTTACCGACACCGGCTACGAAGTGCTGACCATTTCCCCGGGCATGCCTGCCGCTCCGGCATTCATCCAGGCCGCAGCAGCCTAGGGCCGCCAACACACTGCCAAGGAGATCGCGTTGGGGCTGGAACTGGCTGAACGCAAGGCGCCCCTCGCCGCAACCGAGCTCAAAGCCCGATTCCAGCAGCGGCGTCAGGAAGCCATAGACAGCTATCGCCGGCAGCTGCGGCCCGAAGCCCTGCTGGCCGCGCTGCGGCGCGCCGCCGACCAGGCGCTGCGCGACGCCATCCGGCTCCACCCTTTACCCGAAGGCGCCACCCTGGCGGCGGTGGGCGGCTATGGCCGGGGCGAGCTCTATCCCTATTCGGACATCGACGTCCTGATCCTGCTGCCGCACGAACCCTCTCCCGCCGACGCCGAGAAGCTGGAAACCCTGGTTGCCGCACTATGGGACCTGGGGCTGGATCTGGGCCACAGCGTGCGCACCATCGCCGACTGCCGGCGCGAAGCCGCCAACGACATCACGGTTGAAACCGCCCTGATGGAAGTGCGCTGGCTGGCGGGCGACAAGCTCCAACTGCAGGAACTGGCGGACATCATGCATACCCAGCAGGATGCCCAGACCTTCTTCCAGGCCAAGCGCGCAGAGATGCAGCAGCGCCATACCCGCCAGGGAGAAACCCCCTACGCGCTGGAACCCAACTGCAAGGAATCCCCGGGCGGGCTGCGCGACCTGATGGTGCTGCTGTGGGTTTGCCAGGCGGCCGGCATAGGCCGGTCCTGGAGTGAAATCGGCAAGACGCAATTGCTGACCGCCACCGAATACCGTGCCCTGCGGCGCGCCGAGCTGGCCTTCAAGCGCCTGCGCATCGAGCTGCACCTGCTTACCGGGCGGCGCGAGGATCGCCTGCTGTTCGACCTGCAACCCGCGCTGGCCGCGCTGTACGGCTTCGAAGCCACCAGGACCCGCCGGCCCAGCGAGCTGCTGATGCAGCGCTACTACTGGGCCGCGCGCGTGGTCAGCCAGCTCAATACCATATTGATGCAGGCGGTCGAGGAAAAGCTGTTTCCGCGGCCCGACGACGAAGCCGAAAACATCGACGACGACTTCTGCGTCGTGCACGGACGCCTGGACATCACCCGCGACGACGCCTTCGAGCGCAAGCCTACCCTGCTGCTGCGCGCCTTCCTGGTCATGCAGGAAAGGCCCTCGCTGACCGGCATGTCGGCGCGCGTCATGCGGGCCATGTGGCACGCCCGCAAGCTCATCGACGCGCAGTTCCGCCGGAACCCGGTCAACCGCTATCTGTTCATGCAGATACTGCAGCAGCCGCGCGGCATCGTCCACGCCCTGCGGCGCATGACCATGCTGAACATCCTGCCGCGCTATCTGCCCGAGTTCCGCAAGATCGTGGGCCAAATGCAGCACGATCTGTTCCATGCCTACACGGTAGACCAGCACACATTGCGCGTCATACGCAATCTGCGCCGCTTCACCATGCCCGAACACGCCCAGGAATTCCCCCTGGCCAGCCAGCTCGTCGCCGACATGGACCGGCACTGGGTGCTTTATGTCGCCGCGCTTTACCATGATATTGCCAAAGGCCGCGGCGGCGACCATTCGGAGCTTGGCGCGCGCGACGCCCGCCGCTTCTGCAAGAACCACAACATGGATCCCGCCGACGCCGACCTGGTCGAGTTCCTGGTGCGCCAGCATCTGACCATGTCGCAATACGCCCAGAAGCGCGATCTCAGCGACCCGGCCGTCATCCACGAATTCGCCCAGATCGTGCAGAGCGAGCGCAGGCTGACCGCGCTATACCTGCTGACCGTGGCCGACATTCGCGGCACCAGCCCCAAGGTGTGGAACTCCTGGAAGGGCAAGCTGCTGGAAGATCTGTACCGCCTGGCCCTGGAGGCGCTGGGCGGCTCCAGGCCCGACACCGGCACGGTGCTGGCGCAGCGCAAGGCGGCGGCCGCCGCCGAAATACGCCGCCTGGGCCTGCGCGACGAAAGCCGGGATGCATTCTGGTCGCAACTGGACGTGGCGTATTTCCTGCGCCACGAGGCGTCCGAAATCGCCTGGCACACCCGCCACCTGTACTACCGGGTCAATACCACCGAGCCGGTCGTCAAGGCGCGCGTCCTGGGCCAGAACGAAGGCCTGCAGATCATGGTCTACGTTCCCGACCGCAACGATCTGTTCGTGACCATCTGCCGCTATCTGGGACAGCGCTCGTTAAGCATCCAGGACGCGCGTATCCATACCACCCGCCACGGCTGGGCGCTGGACAGCTTCATCGTGCTGCTGCCGGCGCACGACAAGGACTACCGTACGCAGGCCTCGCTGCTCGAGCACGACCTGGTCCAGTATCTGGCCCGCCCCGCCCCGCCCGAAGCCTCGCCTCCCCGCTATGCCAATATACGCAGCCAGGCGTCGCGCCGCTCGCGCGTTTTTCCCGTCGTGCCCAACGTCGAGCTGCAGCCGGACGAAAACGGCCGCTCCTGGCGCCTGGCCATCGCCGCGTCCGACCGCCCGGGATTGCTGTATAGTCTGGCCCAGGTTTTCGAGCAGCACGCCATCAACCTCAAAATGGCCAAGATCATGACCCTGGGCGACCGGGTCGAAGATGTCTTCATCGTGGAAGGCGAAGCGCTGGAACACCCCCGCACCCAATTGCAGTTCGAACGCGCCGTCCTGGCCAAGCTGGACGAAACCGGTATTTAGAACAGCATGGCGGTATCCATATTGAGTGAACGCACAGACCGCACAGACCAATCGACCATCACCCGCAACAGCCACCTTCATCGCTAAGCCGCCATATGCCTCTCGCCTCTACCCGCCTCCTGAACCTCATCGCCCTGCTCTGCGTCGCCGCCGTCGCCGTCGCGCTCGTCTCGCAGCATGTATTCGGCCTGCGGCCCTGCGCCTGGTGCGTGCTGCAGCGCCTGATTTACCTGGCAATCGCCGTGGTGTGCTGGCTGGGCGTACTGCTGGCGCGCTTTTCCGCCCTGCGCCAGTTGGCCAGCGCGGTCGCGGCCGCGCTGGGCATCGGCGGCATGATGGCCGCCTGGTACCAATACAACGTAGCGGCCAAGATGTTCTCTTGCGACCAGACCTTTGCCGACCGCTTCATGGTTCATTCCGGGCTGGACGCCCATCTGCCCTGGCTGTTCGGCATTTTCGCCAGCTGCATGGATGCCCGGGTGCATGTGCTGGGCGTGGAGTATTCCATATGGAGTCTGATGCTGTTCGCAGTGCTGGCCCTCATGAGCCTGATCGCCCTGGCCAAGCGGCGCTGACGCTGGCCATACGGCATGCCCGTCCCCTTCGGCCGGGCTGCCATGTGGCACGAAAACCACAACCGCGCCGACGGGTCCGCGTCAGGCCGCCCGAGAACCCGCTTGTGTGACACTAGCGTGAAAACCTGAGCCGACAAAGGGCCAATCGGCACTTGATTACGGCAAGTTTGTATCTCCGGACGCTTGATATGTTGTTTTTAAACACACGCGCTGTTGTTTTTTTGCCGCATACCCCGCCAAAACGGGATAACCCTTATCGTCCCCTATAACTGCCGTCTATAAACTCATTTCTAACTAAGTACGGGCAGTTACGCAAAGAATCAGCGGTAGCCACAAGTAACTGGTTGGGGATTTATCTAGCAACGTTTCGGTATCGCACACAACAGTGTCAAACCGCCTTGTTGTAAATAATCTCAAATATATACATTTTGTAGTGCCCTTGTAATAATGGCAGCGCATGCATCACGGTGCTGCCAGGTTGCAAGCAAATATATAAAACTGATTTTTTTCATCAACGTTGGAGAAGAAACCAATGAAATTAAAAGCACTAACCCTCGGGCTAGCCATGTCTTTCCCGTTGCTGGCCAGCGCTGCTCCTAGCGACACCAGCGTCACCCTGTACGGTGTTGTCGATACCGCCATCGAATACGTCAACAATATTCCCGACTCCACCGGCGGCAAGCACAGCTCCGTGCACTTCACCAACCTCACTTCCTCCTGGCCTTCCTACTGGGGTCTGCGCGGAACTGAAAAAATCAGCGACAACCTCAGCGCTGTCTTCACTCTGGAATCCGGCTTCAACCCCGGTACCGGCACCTCGGGCCAGGGCGGCCGCCTGTTCGGTCGCCAAGCCTTCGTCGGCCTGAATGGCGACTGGGGCCAAGTGGCTTTCGGCCGTCAATACAACATGCTGATGCGCGCTTCGCTCCGCGCCGACTTCATGGGCCCCAACGCCTATGGTCTGGGCACGCTGGATAACTACATCCCCAACACCCGTATGGACAATGCCGTTACATACATGGGCAACTTCTCGGGTATCAAGGTTGGTCTGGCTTACGCCATGGGCCGCGACAACCAAACATCTGGCGGCCCCGCTGCCGGCAACTGCGGCGTGGACTACACCGACCAAAACGCTTGCAAGGCCTATTCCGCCATGCTGGGCTACGACGCCGCCAACTGGGGTGTTGCCGGTGCTTATGACGTCATCACGGGCAATCAAGCCGGTACCAACTACCAAGGCTTGACCGATGGCCAAAAAGATCGCCGCTGGATGCTGAACGGCTGGGCCAAGTTCAATGACCTGAAGGTCAGCTTGATCTACATCAACCGCAAGACCGACGCTACCAACCTGGGTGGCTACAGAGCGGCACTTGGCGATCGCAGCGATCTGTGGTCCTTGAACGGCGCCTACAACATCACCCCGGCCGTTACCCTGGACGGCAGCGTGAACTACCTCAAGTTCAACAACGCCGCCAACAGCTCCAACGCCTGGTACTACGTGGCTCGCGTTCGCTACAGCCTGTCCAAGCGCACTTCGATGTACGCTTCGGCCGGTTACATCAAGAACAAGGGCGACAGCAACATCTCGGCTGCTGGTGGCACCACTGTTCCTCCCACCACCGCTGGCGGCAACCAGACCGCCGTCATGGTCGGCCTGCGCCACAACTTCTAAGCTAGCTTAGAAATGCTCTAACCGGATCGGGAGCCATGCCATAAACATGGCCTCCCCCCGGCAAGGGCAGGCAGTACCGTAGTATTCGTTCTTTTCCGTAGATTTGAGTTTATCGGGTTGGCCTTTGTGCCTAACCCGATTTTTTTATTTTGGGGCCTCGGAAAACCCTGCCAGACATCAAGTCCATCCACACGCCATCCACGCCATCCACGCCACCCCGCCACAATCAGCGAAGCAGCCAACATCTGAAGCACTACTACTCGTGCGTATTATTACTCTGTGCCATTCGTTGCCACACGAGCTTTTGCTTCCAGCCAGAATCTATACCATGAGATAGATCAGGTATAGCCACTACCCTCCTTATTGCTCCTCCCATCCCCATAATCTTGGAACGGCTGGTTTGCCGCCTTTTACTCGTAATTCTTGCGCTATACACCCTCTTTACGATACCAATAAATGATACTAAAATAATATGAAAGCCAGGCACGAAAAGACATTACGGCACATCTTCTCTCATCCAACACCGGCGGGGGTGAAATGGGTCGACGTCATCGCTCTTTTCGTAGAGCTTGGCGCGCAAATCACCGAACGCGAAGGTTCACGCACGGCTGTTTTCCTGTTCGATCAGGTCAAAGTCATGCATAGGCCGCATCCGTCCCCCGATCTGGATAAAGGCGCGATAACCTCAATTCGCAAATGGCTGGAAGCAAACGGGATACACCCATGAAAAACATCATGCTCATCAATGGTCATCAAGCCGTTATTTCTTATGATCCCGATATTGGCATGTTCCGCGGAGAATTTCTTGATTTGAATGGCGGTGCTGATTTTTATGCAGCGGATGTTGCTGGATTGCAGCGGGAAGGACAATTGTCCTTGAGCGTATATCTTCAAGAATGCACGAGACGGGGTATCGAGCCCCGCAAGAATTTTTCAGGCAAATTCCTGCTGCGCGTTGCACCCGAAATCCACGAGACGGCAGCCATTGCAGCGGCAGCCTGCGGCGAAAGCCTGAATCAATGGGTCTCAGACGCTATCATGAAGCAGGCCCGAGACGCGGCAGGCTTATCGCATGCTAAATAGCCTCGCCCACAAGCGCGACGGCTTTGCGGCGTATTTCTTTCAGTTCGGCCTGAGTGATGGTTCCTTTATAGATTGCCTGGCGAACTTGCCAGTCCAGACTTTTGATCTGATCAGCCAGAACCGCGCTGGGTAGCTTGCCTGATATCTGTACCTCGAAGGGATAACCTTTGATCTGAGTTGTCATCGGGCAGCACAACATCAAGCTTGTGCGTCCGTTATAGCTGGCCGGACTCAGCACGACGGCTGGCCTATGGCCGGCCTGCTCATGCCCGGCTTGCGGATTGAACTGCAACCAGACAATATGTCCAGCATCGGGTACATAGGGCTTTTCGGGTCGAGCCATCAGAAGGCCTCATTGCCGACGGCATGGCCAAAATCCGTTTCCTCGTGCAAATTGGTGGACGTAATGCCCGCGATCAAGGCATCCAGATTGTATTTTTCCGGACTCACTGCTTCGATGATGATCCGTCCGTCCTCTTCGCGCACATCCACCGCCACATCCACTTGCAACCTGGCAGCCTCCAGCACAACAGCCGGAATACGAACCGACGCGCTGTTACCCCATTTTTTGATAACCGTTTGCATACTGCCCTCCACAGTTGGCGTATCTACAATGTAGATACATTAACATGCCCGATTAGATGTATCAACTATGTATATACGCCTGCGCCGGAAAAGCGCTATTTCGGCACACGCTGCCCCTGAGACTCCATTTAGCGGCATTTCATCCAGGGATATTGACCGAAATAGGATTCACTGAGGCTACCTGGTGAATGCAAACAACCATGCGAAAAAGCCGCACTTTACGGAGGTAAAGCGCGGCTTTTCGGGTTTTGGGGCGCGGGGCGGCGCCGGAATGGTTTACTTGCGGTCGGTCAGGAACTTGCCTTCGGGGGCCTTGGCGTTTTTCTGGCGGCGAGTGTTGCCATCCAGGCCGCCGTCCACCGCCCATTCCGCAAAGCGCGTAGGAGCGGGTTCGAATTCGCGTGCCACCCATTCCTCGTTGAGCTGGTCTTCGTCGGCGTAGTACTCGATGAGGCCGCCGGCTGGATTCTGGAAGTACCAGAAATACGCGGAGGAGATCGGGTGCCGGCCTGGGCCGAGCTGGGTTTTCCAGCCGCAGCGGTCGATGTGCAGGCCGCCGCCGAACACTTCGTGGATGTCGCGCACGGCAAAGGCCACGTGGTTCAGGCCAAGCTTGGCATCGGGCGTTTGCAGCAGGAACAGATCGTGATGGCCGCCGTCGGCGTCGCAGCGCAGGAACACGCCCCGGCCCGGATAGCGGTCGGACGGCACGAAGCCGAAGTTATCCACGTAGAAAGCCTCGGTGGTCTTGACGTCCTTGACGAAGAACACCACATGGCCCACCTCGATGGGCTGGGCGCGTTCGTAAATGGGACTGCGCGCGTTGATGCGCGGCTTTTCGGCCCAGGTGTTCATTTGGCCGCATTCCAGATCCAGCGGCTTCTTGCGCGTAACCTGGAAGACCACGGAAAGCCCGATGGGATCCACACAGTGCAGACGACCGTCGGCATAGCGGTAGCCGGGCAGGTCCTGCGCGCCTTCGGCCAGCGCGTCCAGCGCTTGCTGGCTGTCAACGCCCCACACGACTTCGCGCAACGTGGGCCCCTGTTCGATAGGAGCCGGCAGGCCGGGCGCATCCTGCTTGACCAGGTTGACTAGACAGCCATTAAGCGTGGCATAAACCTGCTTGCCGTCGCTTTCGGAGCGGAGTTCCAGGCCCCAATCCAGGAAAAACTTCTTGCATTGCTCGAAATCGTCGGCGCCGTATGTGATTTCGTCGATACCCAATACGCTCATTGTGTTCCCCTTGTAGCCGTATTTTGAAACTCGGATGCCGCGGCGGATGGCTGCGGACGCAATAGTTGCTCTCGCCGCGAGGACAGGCGTACCGTAAGCACGATACCGCAAATGGCCACGCAAACCTGAGAGATGATCAGCCGATAGAAACCGGATGAAATATGGATTTGATTGAATTTGTGATTGAAAGAAAACCGCAACGGCATGGCCGTTGCGGCGGGTTCGGCACAAGGCCGCCTATGAGGCCCAGGGCAAAGGCGCTTCGTTCATGCCCCAGTAAACGGCTTTCTGTTCCATGTACTGCAAGATGCCCTGCCGGCCCTTCTCGCGGCCTAGCCCGCTGTCGCGCCAGCCGCCGAAAGGCGTGGAAATGGAAAACTGCTTGTAGGTGTTTATCCACACGTTGCCGGCCTTGAGCACCTTGGCCAAGTGCCAGGCCTTCTTGTAGTCGCGCGTCCAGATGCCGGCGGCCAGAGCATACACGCTGTCGTTGGCCTGGGCGATGAGGTCGTCGATGTCGTCGAAAGGCATGGCCACCAGCACCGGCCCGAAAATCTCTTCCTGGCAGATGGTGTCGGTGTTCTTGAGGCCTTCTATGATGGTAGGCAGGAAATAGCTGCCTTTGTCGTAGAGCGGCCCGGTGGGACGCACGCCGCCGGTGCGCAATACGCCGCCTTCGTCCAGGCCTATTTTAACGTAGCGCTCGACCGAGGCGCGATGGCTTTCGCTGATGAGCGGGCCCATTTGCGTGGCCGGATCGGAGGGGTCCCCCACGCGCAGCTTCTCGGCGCCCTTGACCAGGCGATTCATGAACTCTTCGTACAAGGGACGCGCCACGAACAGGCGCGAGCCCGCGATGCACGATTCGCCCGAGGAACTGAATATACCGTACAACACGCCGGCCACGGCATGGTCCAGATCGGCGTCTTCCAGGACGATGGTAGGCGACTTGCCGCCCAGCTCCAGCGATACCGGCATGAGCTTGTCGGCCGCGATCTGGGCGATGTGCTTGCCCACCGAGGTGCCGCCGGTGAACGATACGCGCCGCACCAGGGGATGGCGGGTGATGAGGTCGCCAATGACCGAGCCCTTGCCGGGCAGCACGCTGATCAGGCCCTTGGGCAGACCGGCTGCCTCGCAGATGCGGGCCAGTTCCAGGGCCAATAGAGGCGTGATCTCGGCCGGCTTGACCACCACGGCATTGCCGCCGGCCAACGCCGGCGCGATTTTTTGTGCTTCGCTGGCAATCGGGGAATTCCAGGGCGTGATGGCGGCCACCACGCCCATGGCCTCGTAGACGCTCATGGACATGTAATCGCCGCGCGGCGGCGTAATGGTTTCTTCCAGGGTTTCGCAGGCCGAGGCGAAGAACTGGAACGTACCGGCGGCGCTGGCCACCAGCGCCCGCGTTTCGGCAATGGGCTTGCCGTTGTCGCGGCGCTGCAGCTGAGCGAGCTCTTCGGCTTGTTCACGAATGAGGTGGGCAATGCGGTACAGCACCGAGGCGCGATCCTGCGGCTTGCGCTGCGCCCAGCCGCTTTCCAGGAAGGCCTTGTGCGCGCCCTGGATGGCTTCTTCGACGTCTTCGGCGCTGGCGGCGTTGAGCGTGCCCACGACCTCGCCGGTGGCAGGATAGCAGGTGGTGTATTGCGCGCCGCCGCCCAGGCGCCAGTCGCCCGCAATGCAAATCGGCCAGGGTTGTGTGGTGTTCATGATGTGTCCTTTACGCCTTAGATGGCGACCGGCAGAACACGGTTCTGCAGCGCGCGTACCACGCTGTATACCGTCAGTGCCGACGTTTTGGGGTTGCTGGGCAAAGGCTGGTTCTTGACGGTGACCGCCATGAAGCCGAAAGCGCCCCGCGCCTCGTAGTAGTGAATGTTTTCGGTGACGCCCGGATCGGCATAAAGCTCGACCCGTGTGTTGTCCAGGCCGATGCCGGCCAGCGACAGCGTGGCCGCCACATTGGCGTTCTTGGGAAACAGCCGCGCCGCTTCACGGGCCGAGCCCGAGAAGAACATGGTGCTTTCCTTGAGGTTCTTCAAGTCCAGGGTTTCTTCGGCGGGCGTGCCCAGCCAGCCCAGGGGCGGCTTGCGGCCCGTGTAGACTACCGACGACAGCCCCGCCACCTTGGCGGCGGCCAGCGCGTCGATGCCGCCTATGGCGCCCGACAGCAGGTGCACCTGGGTGCGCCCCTTGTCGGCAGCGGCTTCGAGCTGTTCGGCCAGTCCCGGCGCCGACAGCGCGCCTATCGACACGACCAGGCAGGGAATGCCCGCCGCCAGGGCCGGCAATACATGCTCCTGGATGGCGCTATGCCCTGCGCACTCGACAAGCAGGTCGGGCCTGCCGGCGCCTTCGGTGGGAACGGCCGACAGCGCCGCCACCGGGGCTCCGGCGGCCAGGCCCTCGAGCTCGGCCTGCACCGCGTCGCGGTTTTCCTCGGAAACGATGATCTGCCCGATGCTCAGCCGCGGTTCGTGCTTGAGCATATCGAAGATGGCGTGCCCTATCGCGCCGAAACCGACCAGGGCAATACGTTGTTGCAGCATGAACAGCCCCTTATGACGATTCGAGCGTTGCGGGTTCGGGCTTGTTGACCGGAGGGCCGGCGAAAGCCGTCTTGAACTTGCCGATGGACAGCATGTCGACCTCGAGCATGAACGGCCCTTTCTGCGCCACGGCCTGCTTCAGGGCGTCTTCGATCTGATCCAGGCTGGATACCCGGGTGTGGCGCATGCCCAGCGACTGGCACAGTTGCGCGTAGTCCGGCGTATGCAGTTCGACATAGTGGCGGCGGCCGCCGTACTGGGCATCCTGGATGTTCTTGATTACGCCGTAGCCTTTGTCGTTCATCAGCACGATGACCATATCGGCCTCTTCCTGAACCGCCGTGGCCATTTCGCCCAGGTTCAGAATGAAGCCGCCGTCGCCGGCCAGGCAGAAGGTTTTCTTGCCGGGCGCGTTCTGGGCGGCGCCCACGGCCGCGCCGATGCCCATGGCCAAACCCTGGCCGATGCCGCCGCCCAGGGCATGCACGCCCGAAAGGGGCTGGGACAGGTAGAGGTAGCGATTGCCCCAGGTGCTGTTGGACACGGTGACGTCGCGCACCCAGTTGAAGTTCTCGCCCACCGCGGCCTGCAGTGCGCTGACCAGGGCCGAGTAAGGGCCAAGCCCGTCGACCAGGCTGTCCACGGCCGCCTTGCGCGCCGCCTGCAGATCGCCCAGGAACTTGCCGTCCACCGACATCTTGCCTTCCAGCCTGTCGGCCAGGCCTTCCAGCACCAGGCGCGAATCGCCCTGGACGAAGCTTTGGGTTTCGTAGCAACGCCCTTCATTGCCTGGATCGACATCGACGCGATACAGCGGACGGGGCAGTTTGAGCTGGTACTTGAGTGTTTCGTTGCCGCGTAGGCGGGAACCGACCACCAGCATGGCGTCGCAAGTCTGGTAGAAGGCTTCGACCGGCTTGTGCAGATTGAAGGCACCCAGGGTTTGGGGATCGGTTTCGGGCACAATGCCGCGCCCCTGGGTGCTGGTGACCACGCCAAAGCCCATTTTCATGAGGCGGCGCACGGCATCGCCGGCATGGCGGGCGCCGCCGCCCAGCCACAGCATGGGGCGGCGGGCCTTGGACAGGCGCTCTGCCAGGCGGTCCAGCGCCGCGGCCGACGGTTGATAGACAGGCACTTCCAGGGGAGCCAGGTCGTCGGGCATGGCGATAAGCGCGGCCTGGATGTCGATGGGGATCTCCACGCTGACCGGGCCGGTGGGCGCCGTCAGCGCGATCTGCACGGCATGCTTGATGGTGCTGATGGCGGTTTCGGCGCTGCGCACGCGGAAGGCCGCCTTGGAAACGGCGTGCAGCATCGTCAGTTGGTCGGGGGCTTCGTGAATGTAGGACATGCCTTGGTCGAGATACTGGCTTTCGATCTGGCCGGTGATGTGCAGCAAGGGCGTGCCGGCCGTCAAGGCCTCGACCATGGCGCCGGAGGCGTTGCCCGCCGCGGTTCCGGTGCTGGTCAGGCAAACGCCCAGCTTGCCGGTGGTGCGCGCATAGGAATCGGCCATATTGGCGCCGCCTGCTTCGCCCCGCGCGGGCACGAAGCGCACCACGCCGCGTTCGCCGAACGCGTCGAGTATGGGCATGTTATGGATGGAAATCACGCCGAACGCAGTACGCACGCCGCAATTTTCCAGGAATGCGGCTATGGCCGCGCCAACTGTTACTTCAACGTTCTTGTCATGCATGGCGGGATACTCCTCCGGAAACATCAATATGGCTGCCCGTGGTATAGGACGACAACGGGGATGCTAGAAATACGATGGCCGTAGCGGCCTCTTCGGGGCGGCCGAGGCGCCCCAGCTGAATCTTTTTACGCTGCGCCAGATTGGACGACCATTCTTCCCAGCTCTGGTGGCGCTCTTCGCGCGCCTCGTAGCGGCGGCGCCATTGGCCGGAATCGACCAGGCCGATGAGAATTCCGTTGACGCGCACGCCTTTGGCGCTGAATTCGGTAGCCATCGACCTCACCAGGTTCTTGATGCCGGCGCGCGCGGCCGACGTAGCCACCATATGCGGCTCGGGCTGGGCGGCCAGCAGGGAATTGACACAGACGATGGCCGCGTCGGGGCTTTGCTCCAGATCGGGCAAAAAGGCGCGCGTAGGATTGATGATCGAAAAGAACTTGAGCTTGAGCTCGGCTTCCCATTCGGCGTCGGTGGTGTCAGCGAACGTGGAAACCCGGCCTTGCCCCGCGTTGTTGATGAGCATGGAAACCACGCCCAGCTCCTGGCGCACCGCCAGCGCGAACCTCTGCACGTCTTCGGCGCGCAGCACGTCGCAAACCTGCGCATACAGGCTGGCTTGCGGAAATTCGCCCTGCAATTGCGCCTGGGCGGCCTGCAGCTTGGCGGCGTCGCGCCCGCAGAACGCCACGGCGGCGCCCTGCTGCAGCAACAGCCGCACCGTAGCCAGGCCGATGCCGGAGGATCCCCCCGTGACCACGGCTACCTTTCCATTAAGGTCTATCATTGTTTCCTCTCGTGCATTCGTGAAATATCCGGACTGGGCAGCGCCACGACGTGATCCAGCAGCTGGGACAGCTCGCCGGCCGCCGCGCAGGCGATTTTCGAAAGCCTGGCGACCAGGCTGCTGTCGCCGGCGTGCGAACTGGGCAAAGTGATGCCCAGCGCGCTGACCACCGCCCCGCTCTCGCCGCCCCTGACCGGCACGGCCAGGGTTGCGATGCTGGGCTCGAAATAGGCCGATTCCCACACGCACTCCGAGGCCTTGTCGGCCTGGATGCGCCGGTACAATTCGGCGACGGTGGCGGGAGTCTTGGCCGTGGCGGCCTGCAATTGTTCTTCGGGGTAAAGCTCTTGCAGCTGGGCAAACGACAGGTCGCTCAGCAACACCCGACCCAGCAGCGTGGCGTGGGCGGGCAGGCGTGTGCCCAACTGCACGGTATTGGAATAAGGCGACGACACCACGGAACGCACCACGTACACCACGGAACGGCCGTCGCGCACCACCAGGTTGCAGGTGTAGTTGATTTCGTCGCGCAGTTTCTCGAGTATGGGCTTGCCGAGCTCGGCAAGCTCTTTGGAAGCCAGACACTCGAACCCCAGGCGCAGAACGCCCAGGCCCAGGCAATAGTCGCGCCCGCCTGCATCGCGCTCGACAAAACCCAGCCGCTCGAGCGTGGTCAGAAGCCGGAACACGGTGGAGCGCGGAATCCCCAGGCGCCGTGCCAGCTCGGGCGAAGACAGCACCGGCTCGCGCCGGCTGAATTCACACAGAATGCGCAGGCCCCGATCCAGGCCCGGCACGATGTATTTATCCGACGTATCGATTTTAAGGACGTTATCCATGGCGTTAGCCCGCCTCGCTGCCCAGGCGGGCCAGCAGGCCGCTTAATAGATTGGCGACTACGGCCGGCTGCTCCACATAGCAAGCATGGCCGGCATTTTCGATAAGCGCGAACGGCAGCCCGGCGCGCTGCGCGAACGCCGCCGATTGCTCAGGAGTCGTCACGACATCGCGGTCGCCGCAAAACACCTGTGCGCTCCCGGCATCCAGAACATAGCGTTCGATGTCCTCGGAGCACAGCATTTCAACGGCCTGCCGATAACCGGCAGGATTCAGGCGCAAGGCGTTCTGCGTGACGCTTGCGCGCTGGGCGGGGCTGGCGGAAGCGGTCAGCAGCCTGTCGGGCAGCCGCTTCGCGATGGCTTCCAGGCCGTCTTGTTCCAGCGCTTGAAACCGCTTGGCGCGAACCGAATCGGCAAGCGGTTTTTTTTCTTCGGACTGATAGCCCAGCGCCGGGCTCATCAGCACAATGCGTGACGCCAGATGCCCCGTGGCGCTGCCGTAGGCGGCGGCCATCAGGGCGCCCAGCGAATGCCCCACCAGCAGGCAGCTTTCGACGTTCAGGCCGGCCAGCAAGGCCGCCAGTTGCCTGGCGTAATCCAGGGCCGAGGGTACCGGCATCGGCAGAGGCGAAGAATCGGCGTAGCCCGGCGCATTCCAGGCTATGACGCGCGCATGCCGGCCCAGTATGCCGGCGCACTGCGACCAGGATGCCGCGCCCGAGCTGATGCCGTGCAGCAGCACCACCGTTTGCGGGCCGTGGCCGCACTCGCGGTAGCTGATGATGCCGTGCCCGGCTTCGAGCCTGTGCTCTTCGAACACAGGCCCTTCGCCGGCGCAGGCATTTTCAGAGGCTGCTGTTGCGGCTCGGTTCATGTCAGCGCTTGATCTTGGACAAGGGGTGCTCGGGCGGATACGTGGGGATCTGCGGCTTTTTGGCGCCCAGAAGCACACACATCAGGGCGTCTTCCTCGCCGATGTTGATTTCTTCGCGGTAGACGCCGGGAGGCACGGAAACCAGGTCGCGATCGGACAGGATGGTTTCGTAGCGCTGACCGTCTTTTTCGAGGATCAGCTTCATCTTGCCGCGGATGACGAAGAAGACTTCCTCGACGTCGTAGTGGATGTGCGAAGGACCTACGCCGCCGGCCGGGATGACCATGGTCGAGAACGTGAAATGCTCGGAGGGCACCGTGTTGACGTCGCTGGCCACGCCGGTCGCGCCCGTGCCGATGTAGCGCATTTGCGCGCGGCGGTATTTAGGGTCGAAATCGGCCTGGAATTTGAGCGCGTCCCAATCGTACTTGCGCGTGGAATAGCGCGCGACACGGGTTTCCATCCACTCGTTGAAGCTTGCGCCTTCTGGTTGTTCCCAGGAAGGTTTTTCGCTGACTGCTTGCTCGCTCATTAGAATCACCTATAAAGATTAATGCATGACAAAGCCGCCGTTGACGGCCAACACTTGGCCTGTCACGAAACGTGAAAGACCGGACAATAAAAACGTGACGGCGCCGCTGACATCGTCGGGATGCTGGGCCCGCTTGAGGGCGCGCTGGTTTTCGTACAGGTCGTGCCTTTCTTTCGGCACGTATTCGGTGGCCTCGACCAGGGTAAGGCCCGGCGCAACCGCATTGACGGTGATGTTGTCGCCGCCCAGCTCGCGCGCCATGGATCGGGTCATGGACATGATGGCTCCCTTGCTGGCCACGTAGGCCAGCAGGTTGGGCGCGCCCCACATGGGCGTGTCGGAAGCCAGGTTGACGATGCTGCCGCGGCCCGACGCCCGCAGCGCGGCCAGGCAGGCCCGGCTCATGAGCCAGTTGCCACGCACATTGATGCGCATGACCTGGTCCCAGACATCGATATCGAGCTGCTCCATCGATTTGCCGCCCGAGTGAGTCATGGCCGCGTTGTTGACCAGGCCGTCGAGCCCGCCCAGCAAGGAGGCCGCGCGCTCGGCGCACCGGACGACGGAATCGGGATCGCCCTGGTCGAACGCCAGGGCATGGGCGACAAAGCCCTGCCCGGCCAACTGCGCCGCCGCCTGCTCGACCTGATCTTCGAGGATGTCCGCCAGGACGACCTGGCCGCCTGCCTGCACGATGCGGGTTGCGAATTCCAGGCCCAGCCCGCGCGATGCGCCGGTAACCAGCACCTTGCGACCCTGCAGGATCCCGGACGTGGACGATGTAGCCGTTGAGCTCATGAACTACCTTCTCGTTAAATGGTTGTGGTCGTGGCGCGGGGGATGTAATGCAGGCAGCGGCGCTCGGCCCAGACTACGGCTGCATAAGCCACGATGCCGATGACGGTCAGGCCGATGATGGCGACGAACACGCCCGCTGTATTGCCCTGCCCTTCGGCATCGACCAGCAGGAAGCCCAGGCCCATGTTGCCGCCGACCAATTCGCCGACGGTCACGCCGACCACCGCCAGGGTCGCGCCGATGCGCAATCCCGAAAACAGCGCAGGCAGCGACGAGGGGAACTCGACCAGCCTGAAGATTTGCCAGCGCGAGGCATTGAGCGTGCGCACCAGGTTGACCATGTCGGGATCCACGGTGCGGATCGCGGACAGCACGTTGATCATGATGGGGAAGAACACGATGAGGATGGCGACCAGGATCTTGGGATAGACCGTGTAGCCCAGCCACATGACGAACAGAGGTGCGAACGCCACCTTGGGCGCGATCTGCAAAGCCAGGATGTAGGGCGAAAGCACGGACTCGGCGGTGGGCGACAGGCCCAGCAGCACGCCCACGAACAGGCCCATCAGTGCGCCCAGCGCGAAACCGACGATGACCTCCAGGGCGGTGATCCAGAAGTGCTCCATGAAGCCGCCGTTTTGCCACATATGCACGGCCTCGTGCACGGTGGTCGTGAATTTGGGCAGTATGAATTCCGGCGTGCCGAACCAGCCCGGCAGCCACTGCCATGCCGCCAGAAACACGATTAGGACGGCAACGCTGCTTACCGCGGTAACGAATTGATGTTTAGACACGCTGGGTTCTCCTGCTTGGGTCGAGCTTGATTTTTGTTGCGCCGCCTTGCCGGCGGAAGACGCTCCGTCGGCAAGGCCAAGCTCAACAGTGGACGAATCCACACTCATTTATTTTCCAGTTCCGACGAATTGGTTCGTGTACAGTTCGTCAAGCGGAGCCGCCTTGCTGACGATGCCTTCCGACACGTAGAAATCCTGAACCTTGGAAAGGCGATCGGCGTTCATCTCGCCCAATACCTTCTGGTTGGCATACACGTACTTGTTGTACAGATCGAAGACCTGCCTGATGGTGGCTTCCTGTCCTTTGTGCGACGGCACGGCCTTGACGTAGGCGGCGACGGCGGCATCGGGATCCTTCATGATCAAAGCCATGCCTTTGAGCGTTGCAGAGACGATTTTCTGGATGAGCTGAGGATTCTGCTTGATGAGCTCGTCCGAAGCCAGAATGGCCTGCGCCATGCTGTCGAAGCCCTGGGCCGGATCCATGATGTGCACCTTGGCGCCGCCATTACGGGCACTGACCACCCATTCCGGTACGCCGGCCATGGCTTGAGCCTTGCCCGCGGCAAACAACTGCCATACACCTGCCGGGCCCGCTGCCTGGATGTCGGCGTCATTGCGCGTCAATCCGGCTTTCTTCATAGTGCCCAGCAAGGAATAATACGTCGTATCGGTATACGCCATGACGGTAATGGTCTTGCCCTTGAGCTGCGCAGGCTTGTCGATGGGGTCTTTATCGTGGGAGGCGATAAGCGTCAGCGAGCCCGCGCCCAGCAGCGCGACCGATTTCACGGGAATGCCGTTGGCGCGAACGATGACGGGAGTGTCACCGATGGCGCCGCCGATCGGCGCATTGCCCGCGCCAACCTGCTTGGCCACATCCACACCGCCCTTGCCGGTCACGAAGGTGACGTCCAGGCCGGCATCCTTGAAGTAGCCTTCTTCCTGGGCGATGAGCCACGGCGCGAAGGCGGGCAGCGTCTTGGGCGCCGGCAGCAGGTAGGTGATGGGCTCGAGCTTGGCATCCGCGGCCAGAGCCGAGGCCGAAGCCATCGATACGCACGCTCCGAGCATCAGGGCGGTAATCAGTTTTTTCATTGTGCTCTCCAAAGTTAGGGGATTCGCAGTTCGTTGACAGGAGTTCTTCTTGTTGCTTTGTTGCTGTGTTGTTGCTGGTTAATGCAGTACGGCGTCTTCTTCTTTGCCGATTTTCAGCAAGTCCATCAAACGCCCTTGCAAGGGGCCGATTTCCGGCAGCTTGCGGCGTTCGAGAGGGTTCTCGCGCAGAGGCAGATCGATCACGATTTCCTCGATGATGGTGCCGGGCCGCTCGCTCATGACAAGCAGACGATCGGACAACGCAATGCCTTCCACCAGATCATGGGTAATGAAAAGCGCAGTCTTCTTTTTTTCGTACAGCATCTTGGCCAGATCCTGTTGAAGAATCATTTTTGTCTGTGCATCCAGGGCCGAGAAAGGCTCGTCGAGCAGCATGACCTGCGGGTCGACCGCCAGGGTGCGGGCCAGCGCGGCGCGCTGGCGCATGCCGCCGGACAACTGGTAGGGATAGTGTTTTTCGAACCCGCGCAAATGGCACTTGATAAGCAGCTCGTTGGCGATGCGCTTGCGCTCGCTTTTATCGACGCCGGCGATTTCCAGGCCCAGCGCCACGTTGTCTTCGATGGTGCGCCATTGCATGAGCAAATCTTTTTGCAGCATGAAGGCGACTTCGCGCACCGGTTTGGTAACTTCCTGCCCGGCCACGAACACTTTTCCCGAGGTCGGCGCATACAGACCAGAGCCCATGTTGAGCAGCGTGCTCTTGCCACAGCCCGAAGGGCCGATCAACGAGACGACCTCGCCCTTGGCGATGGACAGGGATATATTGGTAACCGCGGCCCGCGGCTCACCAGTCTGTTTGTCGATAAAGGACTTGCCTACATCCCTGAATTCGATCTCAACCATAATGGCCTGGCTCCTTGAGACTATGTGTGTCGATTCTGTCGGCACAAAACACAAGCAGAATGTTTTATATATGAACTGATGTTTTGTGAATTAAACAAACTTTATATCCACACCGGCGATAAGAGAATTAGGGATATCCCTGTGCCCGGCATCGGACATTCCCCCTCTCTCTTTGTAGAATTAGATTCACAAGCCGTGCCAAAGCGAATACGAAAGCTCTAACCTGTTGTTAAATATAAGGTAAATTCCGAGGAGAAAAAAATTACGGGTTTTTACGGATAGATCATGCGAAACGATACGTCTAAACTTGCAAAAAATAAAACGTTGTTTAATATATGGAACAAAACTTATGGGGTCAAATGATAATTCATCATGACGCTCTAGTAAATGTTCCCTCGCCGGATATGCTTCGAGCCGGTGAAATTTTTCCAGAGCCCATGCATCCATGACGTCACAAGCAGACAAGGTCTTGTTGACCATTTTTCTGAAGCACGATCAGTCCAACAACCTGGACGCCATCCAGTCGCGGCTCAAGGCCAGCGAATGGTGGGACCGCTTTCCTCCGGAAGGCGTGGAGCTCGTGTCGTGGACCGTGGCCATGGGTTTTGGGCAAATCGTCACATTGCGTCTCGCCCCTCACCTGATCCCGCTCGTCAATGTCGAACTCGAGCGTTCCGCCTGGGGCGTCTTCACCACCGAATGTTTTCCCACTTACGATTTCATCCCTGTACGCGAACGCATCAAGGAGCGCGTCAAAAACGGAGGCCAATAAATGCCAGATCTTTACCTGCAACCTCATCAGGCGCGGAAAACCGAGCCGACTGTTTATGAAAACCTGCTCGGAGACACCATCGAACGTGCCTTCAGTTCCGATATCGTCACGCTTGAAGGGCTTGTCGAGTATCTGAACGAGCACGGCCCCCAGCCCCAGGATGCCAAGACCGAGTGGACTGTGGAATCGCTGGGCGCCGAACTCAAGCGCCTGGGCAACGACTAACGGATCAAAGAGGAAATACTCATGAGCACAAACCCCACCGATGCCGAAATCGAACAGGTTCTGGTCAACGGCCTGGACAACCGCTGGTACGCGATCTGTCCTTCCAGCTTTCTTAAAGACACTCCCATCTCCTTGCGCCGCCTGGGCTTCAAGCTCGCGCTGTGGCGCGACAGCGACGGCACGCCCTACGCGCTGGAAGACCACTGCCCGCACCGCGGCGCTCCCCTGTCCGTGGGCATCCCGCTTGGCGATAAAATCGCCTGCGGCTACCACGGTGTGCAGATCCGCTGCGACGGCACAGTGCTTTCCGTACCCGGCAGCCCCGGCTGCAAGCTCGAAGGTTCGCGCCCCACGTTATCCTTTCACCTAAAGGAAGCGCGCGGCGCCATCTTCATGTATAAGTCGCAGGTCAATATCGACGAGCCGCCTCCCCTCATTCTGCCCGAGCAGCTTACCTCCGACGAATACGAAAGCTTCCTGTGCTACGTCGAATGGGGCGCCGACTACCGCTACGTCATCGACAACGTCATGGATCCCATGCACGGCACTTTCCTGCACAAGCAGTCGCACGCCATGTCGGCCGGCGCCCGCTCGGCGGAATTCAAGCTCGAAGACACCGAGCACGGCTTCCTGTTCGCCAAGGCCGGCCAGCGCGACGTCAACTTCGACTGGAGTGAGTTCGCCGATACCAATTATCAGTGGCAGCGCCTGGACATCCCCTACCCGAAAAGCGGCGGGCCTGGCGGCAGCTTCGGCATTGCAGGCAGTTGCACCCCCATCTCGCCTAATGCCTCCGCCGTATTTTTCTGGCGCACCCGCAAGGTCTCGGGCTGGCAGCGCGACGTCTGGCGCTTCCTGTACAAGAACCGCCTGGAAGCCCGCCACTGGGCCGTGCTGGAACAGGATCGCGCCGTGCTGGAAGTCATGGAACCCGACGCCAACCAGCGCGAGCACCTGTACCAGCATGACGTCGGCGTCATGCGGGCCCGCCGCCAGCTGCGCAAGCTGGCCATCGATCAGCTCGCGGGCAAGTAAGGCGGACGCCCATGGCATCTTCCGCCACCGCGCGCCGTATCTGCGCGCCCGGCATGGCCGAGCCGCCCAACGCCACCTGGTCCAACTGCCTGGTGGTGGGCAACGACATCGTCATGTCGGGCGTGACGGCCGGCCTCGAGCCCGATGAAAACGGCTACCCCCTGACCACGCGGGCCCAGGCGCAGCGCATACTGGGACGCATCGTCAGCATGGTGGAAGCCGCGGGGGGAACGGTCGGCGGCATCTACAAGCTTGTCGTCTACCTCACCGACATCAACGACAAAGGCGTGGTCTCGGAAATCCGGCGGGAGTTCTTCAAAGAGCCCTATCCATGCTCCACCCTGGTGGAGATCCGGGCCCTTGCCTTTCCGGCGCTGACCATCGAGATCGACGCCTTCGCGCGGCTCGATTGCGATTTATATCAGTAGGCGGCAATTGCTACTACAATGGCGGCGGTATTGTCCGGCACTGACTTGGGCAATACCGCTTTTTACGTGATGGCCCGCTTGCGGGCCCTTTGATCATCGAAACAGGAAAAGCAGGCATGAGCACCAGGGATACCGAAAAGTATTCCGTACCAGGGCTGGAGCGCGGTTTGCGGATACTTTCCGAATTTTCGCGCCACACCCCCACCCTTACGGCACCCGAACTGGCCAAGCGGCTGGACGTCCCCCGCACCACGGTATTTCGCCTGCTGGTCACTCTTGAGAACCTGGGCTTCGTCGAACGCGCCCGGAACGGGCGCGACTACTCGCTGGGCACCGCCGTGCTGAAGCTGGGGTTCGAATACCTGGCTTCGCTGAGCCTTACCGAACTGAGCCGCCCGCTGCTCGAACGCCTGCGCGATGAAACCAGCTATTCCTCCAACCTGGTCATCCGCGACGGACGCGACATCGTCTACATACAAAAAGTCGCATCCAGTTCGCTGTTCACCAGCTCGGTGCACATCGGCACGCGCCTGCCCGCGCACGCCACCGTGCTGGGCCGCGTGCTGCTAAGCAACCATAGCTTCCAGGAACTCGAGGACCTCTATCCCGAAGAGCAGCTTCAGTCCTACGGGCCGCATACACCGCCCACGGTCAAAGAACTGTACAAGCTGTTGCGCACCGACAAGGAACACGGCTACGTGCTGGAAGAAGGATTCTTCGAGAACAATATTTCCACGATAGCCGCTCCCGTCTATGATGAAAGCGGCCGCGTGGCCGCCGCGCTCGGGCTGACCGTGCCGCATATACACATTCCGCCCGGCGACAAGCAGGCGCTGATCGACAAGGTGCGCGCCACGGCTCACGATCTTTCGCTGTGCCTGAATCACGCTCCGCAAACCAGGGCGGGCTGACGAGCGCCTGGGCCTTGCTGGCCGGGCGGATTCAACAGCCTGCCTTGCCTGGCCGCGCCATCGGCACCGGCCTGTCCACCCATGAATTCGGCTAGCCGGGCTGGCGGCCCGCAATGCAAGCCAGTTCGCCGGCCGCCTGCTTGACGGCCGTCTGCACTTTTTCGGCAAACGCCTCGTCGCGGCTGAATACGTGGTCGGCGCCCACCACGCTCAGGGCGGCCAGCGGCTCGCCCGAGCGGCCCAGGACGGCCGCGGCGCAGGCATTGATGCCCTCCTCGTAGCCTGAAAAACTCCAGGCGCATCCCGCCTGGCGGTCCTGCTCCAGGACGGCCTGCAATTGTGCCAGCGTGGCGGGGGTTTTATCGACGTGCCGAACCAGCTCGACCGCGCCGAACTGCTGCTGCAGATCGTCGGGCGGCAAAGCCGCCAGCATGGCTCTTCCCGGCGCCGTCAGGTAGGCGGGAACGCGGCTGCCGACGCGGATGTTGCTGACCAGGCCGGATGCCGGCATTTCGCGCGCCACATAGACAACGTCGTTGCCGTCCATCAGGACCAGATAGGCCGACAGGCCCAGCTCGCCGCACAAGCGCTCCAGGAAACGGCGGCCGGTTTCCACCAGGTCGCAAGCCCCCAGGCCCGCCGCGGCCATGGTCAGGAAGCCCAACCCGATCCGATGGCCGCCCTGAGGCAGCCGCTCTATGACGCCTTCGTGTTCCAGCGTTGCCAGCAAGCGCATCACGGTGACCCGATTGACGTCGATCAGCCTACCTACCTCGGAGAGATTGGCGGTGCTGCCGCCCTCGGCGATATAGCGCAGCAGCCGCAGGCCCCGCACCACGGGAGAAACCAGTTGGGCGGAGGACTCGGCGGCGGATTCAGCGGAGGACGATTCGGTCATGGGTATTCAAAGACGGGGATTATCGGCGCCGGGGATCGGGGCGATCGGGCCCGCGCCATGCATGATAGCCTCAAACGCAGCCGACCCGCCAGCTTGCGCCCTTCCTTCCGGGCGGACAAGGCCTTGGCGGGCGCCCGGGCCTCGCACAGTCCGGCTGCCCCGGGGCGCACCGATGCGCGATGCACGGACTGCGTGACGCGCTATTGGGCCAGGGGCACGTTCCAGGCGTCGTATTCGTAAACCCAGTCGCCATTGTTGCCGTCCTTGAGCCAGGCGTTGCCGCGCGAACCGATCTGGATGCGGCTGGCGCGCTCGAGCCTGGCGTTTTGGTAGACCGCGAAGGCGGAGGGTTCGTCTTCCAGGCGAGGATCGGCCAGGCAGCGTGCCAGAACCACGGCGTCTTCGATGGCTTGGCCGGCGCCCTGGGCCATGAAGGGCATCATGGGGTGGCAGGCGTCGCCCAGCAACACCATGCGGCCTTTGTGCCAGGTGGGCAGCGGGTCGCGGATGTACAGGGCGGATTTCAGGACGGAGTCGCAGGCGTCGAGCAGTGCCCGGGCCTCGGGGTGGAAGTCTTTATAGATGTCGCGCAGTTCGCTGACTTCGCCGGGTGCGGTCCAGGACTCGAGTTCCCAGCCTTCCTGGGGGGTGGTGGCGAAAATAAAGAGGTCCTTGCCGCGATTGAGCGGGAAGCTGACGATCTGGACGTCGGGATTGGGGCCCCACCATTTGGTGAAGTTGTCCATATTTGGCAGGCCGGCCAGTCTTTCGACGGGCACCACGGCCCGGTAGGCGACGACGCCAGTGAACTGGGGCTGTTCTTTACCGAGCATGGCGGTGCGCACCATGGAGTGGATGCCGTCGGCGCCGACGAGGACGTCGACTTTTTCCTGGCTGCCGTCTTCGAAATGCACGGTGACGCCGTCGCCCTGGTCTTCGACCTGGATAGTGCGTTTGCCGAGCCGGATGGATTCGGCGGGCACGGCAGCCTCGAGGGCGGTCATGAGGTCGGCGCGGTGCATGGTGAGCTGGGGAGCGCCGTAGCGTCTTTCGGCGGCGGCGGAGAGTTCGAGGCGGGAGGTTTCTTCGCCGGTGAAGCCGTCGCGGCTGATGCGGTAGCCGGGGCGTGCGGCGGTTTCGCGCAGGGCGTCGCCGACGCCAAGGCCGTCGAGGGCGCGCACGGCGTTGGGGGTGAGATTGATGTCGGCGCCGACTCGGGCGAATTGTTTGGCCTGTTCGAAGACGAGGACTTGGCGGCCAAGCTTGCGCAAGGCGATGGCGGCGGCCAGGCCGCCGATGCCGGCACCGGATATGCCGATGGTTTTCTCTTTCATGGTGGTGCCTCCGTGGCCTGGTTTGGTGGGTTGCTTATTAGTTCATTTTTGAACGTAGTGTTAATAATTTAACTTATGGTGGTTTGAGCGTCAAGGAGTTTTTTAAGCTTGGCAGATTGTCTTTTGGGAGAGATTCCCTGTTTTCCCGGCTGGCCGGAGTGCAAAATATCTGCAACCGTGATTCGAGACGAGGCGAAGCGCTCGGATTCGGAAAGAGTTATCTCGCATAGTGAGGGTGTCCTTCTTGACACGGGGAACGGGGCCGGACAGGTTGGCGCCCTCCTCGGTGCCGGTTCGGCGCCCCCGCGCCGAACACCGCATCGTCCCGCTCTTCCGCGCCTTCGCGCTCCATTCGCGGGCGCCTCGCTCGGCCCCGAAAGTCGGACGCCAGCCTGTCCGGCCCCGCTCCCCTGCGGTGGGGATTGATGTACGGATGCTGGTTATTGGGAAGTCAACGCAGTTTTGCGTTTTTGTTTATGGCACAGGGATCGCGCTGTGCGTTTTTCGGCTGTTGGATGACGCATCGCCGCGCCTGGGCGCCGGCCGGCCCCTGCGGGCCTGCCTTGCCTTTGGGTTTGCTCGGGTGGGCGTCTGCTCGGGCATTGCACCTTGCCTGCAGGACGTTGCCCTGCCATCAACCACGGAAAAGCCGCCGCGAATAGCTCGTTTCGCAGCGGGGCCAGGCCGTGTCCTACCCGCCCCACCCTACCCCGGCTCAAGCATCGTCGTCGACCGTGGCGACGGCCTGTTTACCGCGGCTGTTGCTGAGGCGTTCGAGGTAGGCGTCGTCGATGTCGCCGGTGACGTAGCGGCCGTTGAAGCAGGAGGACTCGAACTGGGTGATGGAGGGGTTGAGGTCGCGGATGGATTTTTCGAGGTCGCCCAGGTCCTGGTAGACCAGACCGTCTGCGCCGATTTCGCGGGCGACTTCGGCGGTGTCGCGTCCGGTGGCGATGAGTTCGGCCTGGGTGGGCATGTCGATGCCGTAGACGTTGGGGAAGCGCACGGCCGGGGCGGCGGAGGCGAAGAAGACTTTGTTGGCGCCGGCTTCGCGGGCCATGTCTACGATTTGGCGGCTGGTGGTGCCGCGCACGATGGAGTCGTCCACGAGCAGGACGTTCTTGCCGCGGAATTCCATGTCGATGGCGCTGAGTTTCTGGCGCACGGATTTCTTGCGCACGGCCTGGCCAGGCATGATGAAGGTGCGGCCGATGTAGCGGTTCTTGATGAAGCCTTCGCGGTAGTTGAGGCCCAGGTGCGAGGCCAACTGCATGGCGGAGGGCCGTGAGGAATCGGGGATGGGCATGACGACGTCGATATCGCCCAGGCGCAGGGTCTTGGCGACGTTGTCGGCCAGGTATTCACCCATGTTGAGGCGGGCGTCGTAGATGGAGACGCCGTCCATGAGGGAATCAGGGCGGGCGAAATACACGTATTCGAATACGCAGGGCGTGAACACGGAGCTTTCGGCGCATTGGCGGCTGGAGACGTTGCCGTCCAGGTCGATGAGCAGGGCCTCGCCGGGCGCGATATCGCGCACGAAGGTGAAGCCGCAGCCGGTAAGCGCGACGGATTCGGAGGCGACCATCCATTCGGTGCCGTTGTCGGTGGCCAGGGAGCCCAGGCACAGTGGCCGGATGCCGTAGGGATCACGGAAGGCCACCATGCCGAAGCCGGCTATCTGGGCGATGACGGCGTACGCGCCCTTGGTGCGGCGGTGCACGGCCGAGACGGCGGCGAACACGGCGTTCTCGTCCAGGGACACGCCGCTGGAGGCCAGTTGCAGTTCGTGGGCGAAGACGTTGAGCAGGACTTCGGAATCGGAATTGGTATTGATATGGCGGCGATCGATGCGGAACAGCTCTTCGCGCAGTTCGCGCCAGTTCGTCAGGTTGCCGTTGTGCACGAAGGTGATGCCGAAAGGCGCGTTGACGTAAAAAGGCTGAGCCTCGTCGACGCTATCGCTGGAGCCGGCCGTGGGATAGCGCACCTGCCCCAGGCCGCTGTTGCCGGGCAAGGCCCGCATGTTGCGGGTGCGGAAGACGTCGCGCACCAGGCCGTGGGCCTTGTACATATTGAAACGCTGTTCGTGCGAGGTGGCGATGCCGGCGGCATCTTGTCCACGGTGCTGAAGCAGCAGCAGGCTATCGTAAATTACCTGGTTGGCGGGGCTGCGCGCGGCGACCCCAACGATTCCACACATTCTATTTTCCTGTTAAAGCAATCAGTACGGCAGCCAGGATGCCAGGGACGGCGGCAGCAGTTGCTTTATCTGCTGCACTCCCTTGACGGCGGCGGGCGACAAACGGGCGTCGGACCACCAGGGCTCCTTGGGTAATTCGGTGTAGCCGGCCAGGGCCACGAGAACCAATACTATCAGCAAGCCCCTCAGCAAACCGAACAGCGCGCCCAGGCCGTGATCTGCCGGCGTCAGCCCGGTTTTCTGGATGAGGGTCGCCAGGGTGATGTTGACGAGTCCGACCAAAAGCAGCACCACAATGAATACCGCCGCATAAGCGGCGGCGGTGCGGAGCAAACCATTTTCAATGAAGGCGGCAAGCCAGATGGAAACTCTTGGCCCCCACCATATGGCGGCCACGAAGGCCGCCATATAGGCGACAAGGGACAGAAGCTCTTTGACCAGCCCGCGCAGCAGGCCCAGGAATGCCGACACACCCAGAATGGCCAGCACAATGTAGTCGAAGCTGGTCACTTGCTGGAGATGAAGCCGTTTTCATAGCCCAGGGCGCGCAAGCGTGTTTGGGCCGCCTGGGCGGCGTCGCGCGTGGGGAATGGGCCGACCCGCAGGCGGTAGGTCGGCTTGCCGCCCGAGGTAGCGGTTTCGACGTAGGCGTTGGTGACGCCGGCTGCCAGCAGTTTTTCGCGGCGGGCCTGTGCGTCTTTGTCGGTGGTGTAGGCGGCGATCTGCAGCACGAAATTGCCATGGGCCGTACTGGCCGAATTTGAATTCGCAGCGGCCTTGGCGGGCTTGCGGCCTTCGAGCAAGGCAATGGCCACCGAACCGTCGTCGGTGCGCTCGGTGGTTTTACGGGGCTCTTTGCGTTCGGCTTCCTTGCGTTCGGGCTCTTTGTGCTCGGCCGTGTTTTTCGGATGGGCAGCCTCGGGCGGCGCGGCGGGCTTGGTGCGCGGCGGCTCGGCCTCGGGCTGCGGCATGTTGAGCACGGGGGCTTCGGGCGTGGGGTTGGCAGGCGCTGCGGATTCGGGCACGGGCAGCTGGGAATCGGTGCTTACCGGAGGAGCCGCGGAGCTGTCGGGCGCGGCAGCCACGTTGGGCGCGGGCACCGGGGGAACGGCGGGAACCACGACCGGGGTGGCCTGGTTTTCGGGCTGCGACGTGTTGACGAGCATGGGCACGATGATGACCGCGGCAACAACCAGCACCAGGGCGCCGATGAGCCGGCGGCGTGCGCGGCTGCGCATGTCTTCGGCCTGCGCTTCGCTGGAGGTGCGTGCGCGGGAGCGCGATTGACCAGCCCCGTTTGCGGACTCTTTACGAGAAAATAACCCCATGCGGTAACCCTTGCTTGCCTGAAGGACGGCCAAAGCCGTCTTGAGAAATATCCATCAGCCTTTGCGCCCGATTTCCTTCAAAATGGGACCCACCGTGGAAAACGAGCCGAATACGAGAATTCTATCATTGTCGGCCGCGTCTTTTTGCGCCTCGGTAAAGGCTTGAACCGGATTCTCAAAACTTGCAACAGTTATGGGGTCTTTGCCTTGCGGCGGAAGCAGGCCGCGGACGATCTCGGCCAGGGCCTCGCCGCTGAGGCCGCGCGGCCCCTGGGTTCCCGCGCAATACCAATGATCGACTCGGGTAAGCAGCTTGGACACCACGCCCTTGACGTCTTTGTCGCTCAGCATGCCCAGCACGGCATAGGTGTAGGGATAAAACCCCATGCCGTCCAGGTTTTGCGCCAGGGCGGCGCTGGCATGCGGATTATGCGCCACGTCGAGCACCAGCGCGGGCTGGCCGGGCACGATTTGCAGGCGGCCCGGCAAGGTCACGTGGGACAGGCCGATGCGAATGGCTTGCTGTGGCACGACCAGGCGATCTTCCAGGGCTTCCAGCGCCGCGAGCACCGCGCTGGCGTTGAGCAGTTGGTTGGCTCCCCTGAGCGCCGGATACGCCAGCCCTGCGCGGCGCCTGTTGCGCCCGCCGTAGCCCCATTGCTGGCGGTCGCCGGAAAAATTGAAGTCCTTGCCGGCCAGCCATAAATCGGCGCCGATCTCGTGGGCGTAGTCGATCAGGGTTTGAGGCGGCAACGGATCGGCGCATATGGCCGGACGCCCCGGGCGATAGATGTGCGCTTTCTCGAAGGCGATTTTTTCGCGTGTATCGCCCAGCCATTCGGCGTGGTCGATATCGATGCTGGTTACCACGGCGCAATCGGCGTCAACGATATTGACGGCGTCCAGCCGGCCGCCCAGCCCGACCTCGAGGATGGCGATGTCCACCTTTTGCTGCTCGAACATGCGCAGCGCCGCCAGGGTCGAGAATTCGAAATAGCTGAGCGATACATCGCCGCGCGCCTGGTCGATGGCGTGGAATTGTTCGACGATCTGCGCATCGCCGGCGATCTCGCCATTGAGGCGGATGCGCTCGTTGTAGTCGATGAGATGCGGCGATGTGTACATGCCCACGCGATAGCCCGCCGCCAGCAGTATGGCCTCGAGCATGGCGCAGGTCGAACCCTTGCCGTTGGTGCCGCCGACCGTGATGGCAATGAAGGGAAATGCCAGGCCCAGCTTGCCGGCAACGGTCCGTATTCGATCGAGCCCCAGGTCGATGGCCTTGGGATGCAGGGTTTCAAGATGGCTCAGCCACTGATCCAGGCTGCAGGATTGATCGAGTTTTGAAAGAGGCATAGTAAGCGGCAGAAAAAAGCGCGGCGTCAAAAGCATGCCGCGCAGGCTTCGGAGGAAGCGAACCGGGCCGCCGCCGACCGAACGGGAGTCATGAGCCGGCGCATTCCGCGCCGGCTTCCGGGCGTTATTTTAGACCCTATCCGCCCCGCCGCCGCCAGACACCTCTGGCGGTTTGGGGTTATTTGCGCCGCGCCGGAGGAATGTCGGTGCAACTGCCTTCGGCCACTTCGGCCGCCATGCCCACCGACTCGCCCAGGGTGGGATGCGGATGGATGGTCTTGCCGATGTCCACCGCGTCGGCGCCCATTTCGATGGCCAGCGCGACTTCGCTGATGAGGTCGCCCGCATGGGTGCCGACGATGCCGCCGCCGACGATGCGATGGGTCTGGGCGTCGAACAGCAGCTTGGTGAAGCCCTCGTCACGGCCGTTGGCAATGGCGCGGCCCGAAGCCGCCCACGGGAACAGCCCCTTCTCGACGGCGATGCCCTCTTTCTTGGCATCGTCTTCGGTCAGGCCCACCCACGCGACTTCCGGATCGGTGTAGGCCACCGAAGGAATGACGCGCGCATCGAAATAGCTTTTCTGGCCGGCGATGACCTCGGCGGCCACGTGCGCTTCGTGCACGGCTTTGTGCGCCAGCATGGGCTGGCCGACGATATCGCCGATGGCGAAGATATGCGGCACATTGGTGCGCATCTGCTTGTCGACGGCGATGAAGCCGCGGTCGCTCACGGCAACCCCCGCTTTCTCGGCGGCCAGTTTCTTGCCATTGGGGCTGCGGCCCACGGCCTGCAGGACCAGGTCGTAGCGCTGCGCTTCCTTGGGCGCGTTCTGGCCCTCAAAGCTGACCCAGATGCCGTCGTCGCGGGCTTCGGCGCCCACCGTCTTGGTCTCGAGCATGATGTGATCGAAACGGCGCGCGTTCATTTTTTGCCAGACCTTGACCAGGTCGCGGTCGGCACCCTGCATCAGCCCGCTGAGCATTTCGACCACGTCGAGCCTGGCGCCCAGCGCCGAATACACCGTACCCATTTCGAGGCCGATGATGCCGCCGCCCACGATCAGCATTTTTTGTGGAACAGATGCCAGCTGCAGCGCGCCTGTGGAATCGACGATGCGGGGATCGTCGGGCAGGAACGGCAGCTTGACCGACTGGCTGCCGGCCGCGATGATGGCCGACTTGAACTGCACGGTCTGCGTTTTGCCGTCGGGCGTCTGGACCGATAAATGATGGGGGTCGGCGAACTGCCCGACCCCCTGCAGGACGGCGACCTTGCGCGCCTTGGCCATGCCCGCCAGCCCGCCGGTAAGCTTGCCGACCACGCTGTCTTTGTAGCCGCGCAAGGCATCCAGGTTGATGGAGGGCGCCCCGAACGAAATGCCGTGGGCGGCAAGAGCCTGGGCTTCCTCGGCCACGGCCGCCGTGTGCAGCAGCGCCTTGGAAGGAATGCAGCCGACGTTCAGGCAGACTCCGCCCAGAGTGGAATAGCGTTCGACCAGCACCACGCTCAAGCCCAGGTCGGCGGCGCGGAACGCGGCCGAATAGCCGCCGGGCCCGGCGCCCAGAACCAGAACGTCGCACTGGGCGTCGGCCGAACCCGAGAACTGCGCGGGCGCGGGCGCCGCGGCCGGAGCGGCGGGGCTTTGCGGCTTGGAAGCCGGAGCGGAGCTTGCCGGCGCCGCGGCGCCTGCCGCGGGCGCGGCGGCCTTGGCGGCGGGCTGCTCGGCCGCCTCGATCTGGACGATGGCGCTGCCTTCGGCGACCTTGTCGCCCAGCTTGACCAGCAAGGCCTTGACCACCCCGCCCTGCTTGGCGGGAATTTCCATGGAGGCCTTGTCGGATTCGACCGTGATGAGGCTTTGCTCGGCCTTGATGGTGTCGCCTACGGCAACCAGGATTTCAATGACTTCGACCTCGGCGAAATCGCCGATGTCGGGGACTTGCAATTCAATCGTGCTCATAGGGCTTCCTTATAGCGCAATGCGCCGGAAATCGGCCAGCAGAGCCGACAGATAGGCATTGAAGCGGGCAGCAGAAGCGCCGTCGATGACCCGGTGGTCGTACGACAGCGACAGCGGCAGCATGAGGCGCGGCTGGAAAGCCTGGCCATCCCACACCGGCTGGTGGGCCGAACGCGAAACCCCGAGAATGGCGACTTCAGGCGCATTGATGATGGGCGTGAACGAGGTGCCGCCGATTCCGCCCAGCGACGAAATGGAGAAGCACCCGCCCTGCATCTGGGACGGCGACAGCTTGCCGTCGCGCGCCTGCTTGGCCAGTTCGGAGGTTTCGGCGGCCAGCTCGAAAATGCCTTTTTTGTCGGCATCGCGAATGACCGGCACCACCAGGCCCGTGGGCGTATCGGCTGCAAATCCGATATGGTAGTACTGCTTGAGCACCAGCTTGTCGCCGTCGAGCGAGGCATTGAACTCGGGGAATTTCTTGAGCGCGGCCACCACGGCCTTGATCAGGAAGGCCAGCATGGTGACCTTGATGCCGGATTTCTGGTTTTCCTTGTTGAGCGTCACGCGCAGTGCTTCCAGGTCGGTGATGTCGGCCTGATCGTTATTGGTGACGTGGGGAATCATGACCCAGTTGCGATGCAGATTGGCGCCCGATATTTTCTTGATGCGCGACAGCGGCTTTTCCTCGATGGGGCCGAACTTGGCGAAATCGACCTTGGGCCAATCCAGCACCGACAAACCGCCGCCCGACGCAACCGCGCCGGCGGGCGCGGCGCCGCCGGCCACGACCTGCTTGACGAAACCACGCACGTCGTCGGCGGAGATGCGGCCGTTCTTGCCGCTGCCGGTAACACGGGCCAGGTCGACGCCCAGCTCGCGCGCGAACTTGCGCACCGAAGGCGAAGCGTGAGCCAGGTTGCGCTTGGGCGCCTCGGCGATTTCAGCGGTGGGCGACGGATGGGAAACCGGCTCGGAAGCCAGCGCACTGGTAGAGGCAGGCGCCGCGGGCGCAGCCTGCGCTGCGGCCTGAGCGGGCGCACTTTGCGCCGGCGCCGGGGCGCTGGCAGGCGCGGAGGCCGGAGCGGCCTGGGCGGCCCCCGTGGCTTCGAGGTCGACGACCGGCGAACCCTGCTTGACCTTGTCGCCCACCTTGACCCGGATAGCCTTGACCACGCCGGCGGCCGAGGACGGGATTTCCATGGAGGCCTTGTCGGACTCGACCGTGATGAGGCTTTGCTCGGCCTTGACGGTGTCGCCCACGGCAACCAGGACCTCGATGACGTCCACTTCGCTGAAGTCGCCGATATCGGGCACTTCGACAGTGACCGGGCCCGAACTCGCGGCCGGGGCCGGGGCCGGGGCCGGCGCCGCAGCGGCCGGAGCCGGCGCGGCGGAGGCGGCTTCCGGCTTGGCGGCCGGGGCCTCGGGCGCCTTGGGGGCCTCTGCCGAAGCGGATTCCGCCTCGAGCTCGAGGATGACCGAACCCTCTTTGACCTTGTCGCCCACCTTGACCTTCAGCGCCTTGACCACCCCAGCGGCCGACGAAGGAATCTCCATGGATGCCTTGTCGGACTCGACCGTGATGAGGCTTTGCTCGGCCTTGACGGCGTCGCCCACGGCGACCAGTATTTCAATGACATCCACTTCGCTAAAGTCGCCAATATCGGGAACTTTAATCTCGACGGTATTGCTCATGTGTCTCCCCTCTTAGGCGTGATGCGGATTCGCTTTATTGACGTCGATATCGTACTTTTTAATGGCTTCAGTCACCTTGGAGGCAGGCACCAGCCCATCGTCGGCCAAGGCGCGCAGCGCAGCAAGCACCACGAAGTGCTTGTTGATCTCGAAGTGCTCGCGCAGCTTGTAGCGGAAATCCGAGCGGCCGAATCCGTCGGTGCCCAGCACCGACAGCCGGCGCCCCTGCGGCACGTACGGGCGGATCTGGTCGCCGAACAGCTTGACGTAGTCGCTGGACACCACGATGGGGCCGGTGGTTTCGGCCAGCTTCTGCGTAATGTAGGGCACCGGCGCCTTGGTGTCTTCGGGATGCAGAAGGCGGTGGCGGTCGCAATCCAGGCCGTCGCGGCGCAATTCGGTGAAGCTGGTCACGCTCCAGACGTCCGAACTGACGCCCCAGTCGGCTTCCAGGAGTTTCTGGGCCTCGAGCACTTCGCGATACAGAATGGTGCCCGAACCCATGAGCTGCACGCGCAGCTTGTCCTTGGGCTTGCCCGTGGACTTGAGCTTGTACATGCCGCGCACGATGCCCTCTTCGTCGCCCTTGGTGAGGCCGGGCTGAGGATAGTTTTCGTTCATCACGGTGATGTAGTAGAAAACGTTTTCCTGGTTTTCGATCATGCGCTTGAGGCCGTTCTGGATGATGACGGCCAGCTCGTGCGCAAACGTGGGATCGTAGGACACGCAGTTGGGGATCAACGCCGACTGGATGTGGCTGTGTCCGTCTTCGTGCTGCAGGCCTTCGCCGTTGAGCGTGGTGCGCCCCGCCGTGCCGCCCAGCAGGAAGCCGCGGGCCTGCATGTCGCCGGCCGCCCAGGCTAGGTCGCCGATGCGCTGGAATCCGAACATCGAGTAATAGATGTAGAACGGAATCATGATGCGGTTGTTGCTGGAATAGGACGTGGACGCCGCGATCCAGGAACTGAACGCGCCAGCCTCGTTGATGCCTTCTTGCAGCAACTGGCCGTCGGCCGATTCACGGTAATACATGACCTGGTCTTTATCGACCGGCACGTACTTCTGGCCTTCGGGCGCATAGATGCCGATCTGGCGGAACAGGCCTTCCATGCCGAAGGTGCGCGACTCGTCGGCCAGGATGGGAACCACGCGCGGGCTGAGCTGCTTGTCGCGCAGGATTTGATTGAGAATGCGCACGAAAGCCTGCGTGGTGGAAATTTCGCGCCCTTCGGCGGTGGGTTCCAGCACAGCCTTGAATACCTCGAGATCCGGCACGGGAAGATGCTCGTCGGCCTTGGTGCGGCGCTTGGGCAGGTAGCCGCCCAGCGCCTTGCGGCGTTCGTGCAGGTACTTCATTTCGGGCGAGTCTTCGGCCGGCTTGAAGTACGGCAGCTCGTCGATCTTGTCGTCCGGAATGGGGATGTTGAAGCGGTCGCGGAATTCGCGCACCGAATCCATGTCGAGTTTCTTCTGCTGGTGGGTGGGGTTCTTGGCCTGGCCCACCTGCCCCATGCCGTAGCCCTTGATGGTCTTGGCCAGGATGACCGTGGGCTGGCCGGTGTGCTTGCTGGCCGCGTCGAACGCCGCATACACCTTGTTGGGGTCGTGGCCGCCGCGGTTCAGGCGCCAGATGGCTTCGTCGCTCATGCGGCTGACCATTTCGAGCAGCTTGGGGTGCTTGCCGAAGAAGTGCTCGCGCACGAAGGCGCCGTCATGCGCCTTGTAGGCCTGGTATTCGCCGTCGACCGATTCTTCCATGATGCGGCGCAGAATGCCTTCTTTGTCGTGGGCCAGGAGAGGGTCCCAGTAGCCGCCCCAGATCAGCTTGATGACGTTCCAGCCGCTGCCGCGGAAATCGCCTTCGAGTTCCTGGATGATTTTGCCGTTGCCGCGCACCGGGCCGTCGAGCCGCTGCAGATTGCAGTTGATGACGAAGATGAGGTTGTCGAGTTTTTCACGCGCAGCAAGACTGATGGCGCCCAGGGATTCGGGCTCGTCCATTTCGCCGTCGCCGCAGAACACCCAGACCTTGCGTTTGCTGGTGTCGGCGATGCCGCGGGCATGCAGGTACTTGAGGAAGCGGGCCTGGTAGATGGCCATGATGGGCCCCAGGCCCATGGAAACCGTGGGAAACTGCCAGAACTCGGGCATGAGCTTGGGGTGCGGATACGACGAAAGCCCCTTGCCGCCGACCTCCTGGCGGAAATTGTCGAGCTGCTCTTCGGTGAGCCGGCCCTCGAGAAAGGCGCGGCCGTACATGCCGGGCGAGGTATGGCCCTGGAAGTAGACGAGGTCGCCGCCATGCTCGGGCGTTTCGCCGTGCCAGAAGTGATTCTGGCCGCAGCCTATCATGGTGGCCAGCGAAGCGAACGAGGCAATGTGCCCGCCCAGGTCGCCGCCGTCTTCGGGATGGTGGCTGTTGGCCTTGACCACCATGGCCATGGCGTTCCAGCGGATGTACGAACGGATGCGCTCTTCGAGCGCCAGGTTGCCCGGATGCGCGGGCTCCAGGCCGGGAGGGATGGTATTGACGTAGGCCGTGTTCGGCGAGAACGGAATGTGGGCGCCCGAACGGCGCGCCAGGTCGATGAGGCGTTCCAGCAGGAAATGAGCGCGTTCCGGCCCTTCTCGATCCAGGACGGCGGCTAGCGCTTCGAGCCATTCCTGGGTTTCGAGCGCATCTTCGTCAGCCGCGTTCGCCATTGCGGTAACTGGTAGTTGGTCAAGAGAGGACATTCGCTGTCTCCTTTTAGGATATATATCGAAGCAGATCCAACCCCTTTGTAAGAAGGTTGTATCACGTAACTGGCTCGCACTCGCACAACGACAGCGGCGTCCGGTCGAGAACCTACCTCCCAGCCGATGTGGTTAGGGCCATTCTAAGAAAGACCCTAGATTTGGGCAAGCGAAATTTCACTTTATGGTATAAGTTTTTATAATGTGAAAAATTACTTTATGTCTTACAGATTAAAATAAGCCAACCACTCAATTGCGGAATCATGGCCAGTCCAGCGAAAAAGTCCCTCATTCCCACTACGTTCTACGACCAGGCCCGCAACAATCGGCGCGGCCTCTATTGGTTGACGCCGGTCGTCGTGCTGGTTCTGTACCTGTGCGTCATGGGCGTGTTCATCTGGCTGCAAAGGCTGCACAACGACAGCGTTATGTTCGTGAGCATCGACCAGGAGGCCCGCCAGCAGCGCCTGATGATGGTGGTGGTGGCGCTGTCCCTGGTCATCGTCGTAAGCCTGCTTGCATTATGGCGCTACACGCGCTTTCGCACCCGGGCCGAATCGGCCCTCATCGCCGAGACCGGATTCCGGCGCGCCATGGAAAACTCCATGTCCACGGGCATGCGCGTCTTCGACATGCAGGGGCGCATCGCCTACGTCAATCCCGCGTTCTGCCGCATGATAGGCTGGAACGAGGCCGACCTCATCGGCCGCACCACGCCCTTCCCCTATTGGCTGCCCGGCCGCCACGCCCACCACCAGGAAACGCTGGACCTGCTGCTTTCGGGCCGCACGCCCAGCAGCGGCCTGGAAGTCGAGGCGCAGCGGCGCGACGGTTCGCGCTTTACCGCCCGCATGTACGTCTCGCCCCTGCGCGACCCCAGCGGCGAGCAAATCGGCTGGATGACCTCCATGACCGACATCACCGAACCCAAGCGCATCCGCGAAGCCCTCACGGCGGCGCACGAGCGCTTCATGACCGTGCTCGAAGGCCTCGACGACGCCATTTCCGTGGTCGCCGACACCACCGAGGGCCTGGAACTGCTGTTCGCCAACCGCACCTACCGGCGCTTCTTCGGAGCGCAGTCCAGCGGCCACGCCGAGCTGCTGGGCGGGCGCCTGGGACGCTTTACCGACGAAACCGTCGAGGTCTTTTCCAAGTCGGCCCAGCGCTGGTTCGAAGTGCATCATCGCATGCTGGCCTGGACCGACGGGCGGCGCGTGCGGCTGCAAGTGGCGCGCGACATCACCGAGCGCCGCCAGCACGAAGAAGCCTCGCGCGTGCAGCAGGAAAAAATCCAGCTCACCAGCCGGCTCACCACCATGGGCGAAATGGCCTCGTCGCTGGCGCACGAACTCAACCAGCCCCTGACCGCCATCAGCAACTACAACATGGGCGCCGTCGCCATGATCAAGGCGGGCAACGCCCAGACCGAGGTCGTGCTGGAAGCGCTCAGCAAGGCGGCCAGCCAGGCCGAGCGGGCCGGAAAAATCATCAGCCGCATCCGCGAGTTCGTCAAGCGCAGCGAGCCTCGCCGGCAGCGCGTCACCGTTACGCGCATCCTGGAAAACGCCATTTCCTTCGCCGACATCGACGCCCGCAAACGCCAGGTCGACATCGAAAAGCACGTGCCCGAGGTCCTGCCCGAAGTCATGGCCGACCCCATTCTTATTGAGCAAGTGCTGTTAAATCTGTTAAAAAACGGCATTGAAGCCATGGAGCAAAGCGAATATCGCATCCTTCACGTAGTCGTCACCGACCAGTCGCCGCTGGTCGAGATCGCGGTCATCGACCGCGGCCACGGCTTGCGCGACCCCGAGCGGCTGTTCGAGCCCTTCTACAGCACCAAGTCGGAGGGGCTGGGCATGGGGCTTAATATTTGCCGCACCATCATCGAGTCCCACCATGGGCGTTTGTGGGCAGCCGCAAACCCGGAAGGCGGTACTATTTTCCGATTCACGCTACCTTGCGCCGCGCCCCTGGCGCCGGATCAACCAACGAATTCCCAGGAGTTGCATGCATGAGCACACCCCATACCTCCAACACCGTTTTCATCGTCGATGACGACGAGGCAGTACGCGATTCGCTGCGATGGCTGCTCGAGGCCAACGGTTACCGGGTGAAAAGCTACGCGGGCGCCGAAGACTTCCTCAACGCCTACGACCCCGAGCAAATCGGGGTGCTGATCGCGGACGTGCGCATGCCCGGCATGAGCGGCCTCGAGCTCCAGGAAGAGCTGCTGGCCCGCCAGGCTCCGCTGCCCATCGTCTTCATCACCGGCCACGGCGACGTGCCCATGGCGGTATCCACCATCAAGAAGGGCGCGGTCGACTTCCTCGAAAAACCGTTCAACGAAACCGACCTGCGCACCATCGTGGCGCGCATGCTCGAGCAAGCGTCCGAGCGCGCCTCGCAGGCCCAGGCGCAAAAGAACCACCAGGCGGTACTGGGCCGCCTGACCTCGCGCGAACAGCAAGTGCTCGAGCGCATCGTGGCCGGTCGCCTGAACAAGCAGATCGCGGGCGACCTGAACATCAGCATCAAGACGGTCGAGGCCCATCGCGCCAACATCATGGAAAAGCTCGAAGTCACCACCGTCGCCGACCTCATGAAAATCGCCCTCACCAAAACCGAGGGGGTGGCATGACGGCACGCATCATCGATGGCAAGGCATTGTCCGACGCCATCAAGGCCGAGGTTGCAAAACGCGTTGCAGAACTCAAGAAAAATGGCATTACCCCGGGCCTGGCCGTCGTCCTGGTGGGCGAAGACCCCGCCTCGCAAGTCTATGTGCGCAACAAGGTGGCGGCCTGCGAAAAAGCCGGCCTGCATTCGCGCACGGTCCGCCTGGCGACCGACTCCACCGAAGAGCATCTGCTGGACATCGTGCGCGAACTCAACCGCGACGACACCATACACGGCATCCTGGTGCAACTGCCGCTGCCCGCCCATATGAACTCGGCGCGCGTCATCGAAACCATCGCCGCCGCCAAGGACGTGGATGGCTTCCACATCAGCAACGCCGGCCTGCTGATGACCGGACAACCCCTGTTCAGGCCCTGCACGCCCTACGGCATCATGAAGATGCTCGAATCCGAAAGCGTGGCGCTGCGCGGCGCGGAAGCCGTCGTCGTGGGAGCCAGCAACATCGTGGGCAAGCCCATGGCCATGCTGCTGCTGGCCGCCGGCGCCACCGTGACCCTGTGCAACTCCAAGACCCGAGACCTGGGCGCCCAGACCCGCCGCGCCGACGTGCTGGTCGTGGCCACGGGCAAGCCCGACATGATTACCGGCGACATGATCAAGCCGGGCGCCATCGTCATCGACGTGGGCATCAACCGCAAGTCCGACGGCAAGCTTACCGGCGATGTCGAATTCGCCACCGCCAGCAAGGTGGCGGGCGCCATCACTCCCGTCCCGGGCGGTGTCGGCCCCATGACCATCGCCATGCTGCTGGTCAATACCTTGGAAGCCGCGGAACGTTGCGCCGCTAAAGCGGTCTAACATCTATCGACCCGTTTCAGCCCTGACGCGATCTCCTTAATCTCTATGGGTTAACAGGCCCTGATCGGCAACTCTCGTTTTTGCAGGCTTTACCCCATGACTCAAAACCCTTTGCTCGTCCCCATCCAGTCGCTCATCGACTACGCGGCCGTTGAGCCTGCGCACATCGAGCCGGCCATTTCCAGCCTCATCGACGTCTCGCGCAAGGCCGTCGACGCGGCGGCCGACCCCACCCTGCCCGCAAGCTGGGCGGCCATCATCGAGCCGCTGGAAAGCGTCACCGAAAAGCTGTGGCGGGCCTGGTCCGTGGCGGGCCACCTGAACGCCGTGGTCAATACGCCCGAGCTGCGGGAAGCCTACAACCAGTGCCTGCCCCTGGTTACCGAGTTCTCCACCTGGGTGGGCCTGCACACCGGGCTTTACGAGCAATACCGCCGGCTGCGCGACGACGCCGGCTTTGTCGACCTGTCTTCCGTGCGCCAGCGCATCATCGAGCTGGCACTGCGCGACTTCCGCCTCAGCGGCGTCGAGCTGCAAGGCGAACAGCGCACGCGCTACGCGCAGATCTCCGACCAGGAGGCGCGGGTTTCCCAGAAGTTCTCCGAAAACGTGCTCGACTCCATCGACAACTGGTCGTTGCTCGTCACCGACGAGGCCCGGCTGGCCGGCGTTCCGGCCGATGCCGTGCATGCGGCGCACAGCGCCGCGCAGGCCGCGGACAAACAAGGCTGGCTGCTCACCCTGAAAATGCCCTGCTACCTGCCGGTCATGCAGCATGCGCGCGACCGCAGCCTGCGCGAAACCCTGTACCGCGCCTACGGCACCCTGGCTTCCGAGCAAGGCGATCCGGCCCTGGACAACTCGCCCCTCATCGAGCAGTTGCTGGATCTGCGGGCCCAGGAAGCCAGGCTGCTGGGCTATGCGGACTTCGCCGAACTGCGGCTGCAGACGCGCATGGCCGGAAGCGCCGACGAAGTCCTTTCCTTCTTGCGCGAACTGGCGCAAAAGGCCAAGCCCTACGCGCAGCAAGACCTGGCCCAACTGCGCCGCTATGCGCAGGAACAATACCAGCTCACCGAACTCGAGCCCTGGGACATCCCGTTCATTTCCGAGCGCCTGCGCGAAGCCCGCTATGCCTACTCCGAAGACGAGGTCAAGCAGTACTTCACCGAGCCGCAGGTCCTGAAAGGCCTGTTCCACGTCATCGAAAAGCTGTTCGGAGTGCGGCTGCGCGCCGCCAGCGCCAGCACCTGGCATGCCGACGCACGCGCCTTCGTCGTCGAAACGCCCCTGGGCGATGCGCTGGGCCACCTGTTCATGGATCTCTACGCCCGCAACGGCAAGCAAAGCGGCGCCTGGGTCGATAGCGAGCGCAATCGCCGCCGAAGCAGCCAGGGCCTGCAAACCCCCGTGGTCTACCTGACCTGCAACTTCTCCGCGCCGCAGGCGGGCAAGCCGGCCCTGCTCTCGCACGACGACGTCATCACCCTGTTCCACGAAAGCGGCCACGCCCTGCATGCCCTGCTTTCCCTGGTCGACGATCCGGGCGCTTCGGCCTTTGCCAGCGTCGAATGGGACGCCATCGAACTGCCTTCGCAGTTCATGGAGAACTTCTGCTGGGAATGGGCCGTGGTGCAAGCCATGTCGCGCCACGTGGATACCGGCGAAACGCTGCCGCGCGCCCTCTACGACAAGCTGCTGGCCGCCAGGAATTTCCAGAACGGCATGCAGACCGTGCGCCAGATCGAGTTCTCGCTGTTCGACATGATCATCCATCATCAAGCCAACGGCCTGCCCATCGCCCAGGTCATGCAAACCCTGAATCAGGTGCGGCAGGAAGTCGCCGTCCTGTTCCCGCCGGAATGGCACCGTTTCCCGCAGAATTTTTCGCACTTGTTCGCGGGCGGCTATGGGGCCGGCTACTACAGCTACAAATGGGCGGAAGTGCTGTCGGCGGATGCCTACAGCGCGTTCGAGGAAGCCGCCACGCTGGACAAGGACGGCGTGCGCGACACCCTGGACGCCGCAACCGGCCTGCGGTTCCGCGACGAAATCCTGGCCGTGGGCGGTTCGCGCCCGGCGGCCGAATCCTTCCGCGCCTTTCGCGGGCGCGACGCCTCCATGCAAGCCCTGCTGCGCCACGGCGGCATGGACGGCGCCATCCAGTAAGGAGCAGATCATGCGTATTTCCCGGCTCCTGGCCACGGCTGCGGCGGCGCTGCTGGCATGCGCATCGGCACAGGCCGCCGATGTCCCCGCCATTGGCTCGTCCGCCTCGGCGCTGGAGACTGCCGGCGGTGCCGGCGGCAAGGCTATCCACCACGTCAGGGGATTTCTGCCCGACCTGCGATTCACGCTGAACGGCGCCGGCGGCAAAACCGTGACCCAGGACGACTTCAAGGGCAAGGTGGTCATGCTGTTCTTCGGCTACGCCAGCTGCCCCGACATTTGCCCGACGACCATGGCGCAATTGGCGCAGGTCATGCAGAACCTGGGCAGCGACGCCAACAGGGCAAGAATCGTGTTCGTCAGCGTCGACCCGCACCGCGACACGCCCGACAAGCTGCAGGCCTATGTAGATGTATTCGGCAAGAACGCCGTGGGCCTGACCGGCACACCCAGGCAGATCGCCGACGTGGCCCGCCGCTACAGAGTCGCCTACCAGATTGAAAAGCCCAAGGCCGGCGACACCGAAAACTACGAAGTCGCGCACGGACGCGGCGTATACATCTTCGACCCCTCCGGCCGCGCGCGCCTCCTGGCCTCCGACGCCAATTCCGTCCAGGCCATCACCGACGGCGTCAAATCCTTGTTGAAATAACCCGCCTCAACAGCGCGGCGTAGAAGCCTCCGGCTCGCCGCCGGGCCGCCCCAAGGCGAGCCGCGCCCCCCCCGGGGGGCAGCAAGCAGGCGTGAGCCTGCGCGGCGTGGGGGCCCTATTTATTCACCCGTCCATTCAGATACAAAGGCCTTGTGGTCGGGCCTGACGGCGGGTTCGGACGCCCGCACCGGAGTTCCCATGGCAAGGTAGCCCAGGAAGCGGTAGTCCAGGCCGTCGAAGCCCAGCGCCTCGTTCACCTCGTCCACATAAGTGCCCAGGCCCGTGCTCCAGTATGCCCCGTAACCCAGCATGTGCGCCGCATTGAGCATATTCGTAACGGCGGCGCCCACTGCCAGCATGCGCTCGTGCTCGGGAATCTTCGTGTTGGAATGGTCGATGCGGCAGGCCAGGGCGATCAGCAACGGCACTTTGCCCAGCCAGGCCCGATTGGAGGCGATTTTTTCGGCCGCCACCGGGCGCCCTGCCCGTTCGCTGGCCGCGAACACCAGCTCCATCAGGCGCGCAATGGCTTCGCCGCGAATGAGCTTGAAGCGCCAGGGCTGGAGTTTGCCGTGATCGGGCGCCGACATGCCCGCCTGCAATATCCGGGCCAGATCCGCGTCGGACGGGGCCGGCGCCTGCACGAACTTGACCGAGCGGCGCGAAAGCAGGTAATCGATGGGTGCTGTGGACATACGTCTCCTTGCCAAAAAAGGCGTCGAAGCCGCCTATGGCGGCCATGCAAAAAGAAAAACGACACAGGAGCGCGCGTTTGACGAATCCGGGAAATCAGGACGGGCGGACGGCGGCCACCATGAGGGCCTTCATGTCGCGCACCGCTTTTTCCCAGCCGTCGAATATCGCCCGCGCCACGATGGCATGCCCGATATTCAGTTCGGATACGCCCGGGATGCGGGCGATGTCCTGGACATTGCCATAATGCAGGCCATGGCCCGCGTTGACGCGCAAGCCGCTGCTTATACCGTGCGTCACCCCCCGGCGGATGCGCTCGAGCTCTTGCCCGGCCGCATCGCCGGCGGCATCGGCGAACGCCCCGGTATGCAATTCAATGACCGTGCTGCCGCAGCGGGCGGCAGCATCGATTTGGGCGGGGTCGGGATCGATGAACAGCGAGACGCGTATGCCGGCGTCGTGCAACTGCCCGACCGCCGATTTCACGGCGTCGAAATGCCCGGCAACATCGAGCCCGCCCTCGGTGGTGAGCTCGCTGCGTTTTTCGGGAACCAGGCAGACATCGTCGGGTTTTATCCGGCAGGCGATGGCAAGCATTTCCGGCGTAATGGCGCACTCCAGATTCATGCGCGTGCGCAGCTTGGGCCGTATCGCGGCCACGTCCGCATCCTGGATATGGCGACGGTCTTCACGCAGATGCAGGGTAATGGCATCGGCCCCCGCCTCTTCGGCGCGAACGGCCGCCTCGACCGGATCGGGATACACGGTAAAACGCTGCTGGCGCAGCGTCGCCACATGGTCAATATTTACACCGAGCTCAATCATCGACTAGCCTTTTCATTCAACACACAGCGGCGGCTAGCCGCCCTGGCCCGGCGCGAAGGTCTCCGCGCTTGCCTGGGCCGAGTTTTCGAGCCAGCCTCCGCCCAGGGCCTTGTACAGCTCGACGCGGTTGGTCAGCGAAGCCAGCCCCGCCTGCAGGAACTGCTGTTGTGCAGTGTACAGGGAGATTTCGGAAGTCTGCACCTGGAGGAAACTGTCGATGCCGTTGTCATAGCGCAGTTGCGCCACTTCCAGGGATTTCATCGACGCATCCTCGAGCGAACGCAAAGCATCCAGCTGCGCAGCGTACGTGGCTTCGCCCGCCAGGGCATCGGCCACTTCCCGGAATGCTGTCTGGATGGTTTTTTCATACTGCGCAACCGCGATGTTCTTGCGCGCCTTGGCCAGATCCAGATTGCCGCTGACCCCGCCCGAGAAGATCGGCATGGTCATTTGCGGCGTGAACGACCAATAGCGCTGGGAGCCGCTGAACAGGCCGCCCAGCGCGGGGCTGGCGAACCCCAACAGGCCCGTGATGGATATATTGGGGAAGAAAGCCGCGCGTGCGGCGCCGATGTTGGCATTTGCGCCCATCAGGTCGTGCTCGGCGCCCATGATGTCGGGCCGGCGAGTCAGCAACTCGGAAGGTAGGCCGGCCGGCACGGAAGCCACCAGTTGGTCTTTGCCGAAAGGCGCGGCCGCCGGCAGGTCGGCCGGCAGCGGCTGGCCGACAAGCAGCTGCAGCGCATTGCGTGCCTGCGCCTGCGCGCGTTTGGAGCTTTGCAGATCTGCCCGCGCCGTATCGACCTGGGTCTTGGCCTGGTACAGGTCGAGCGCACCCGCCACGCCCAGGTCGTAGCGCTGCTTGACCAGGTCATAGCTGGCCTGGCGCGATTTCAGCGTCTTTTGCACCAGATCTTGCTGCAGCTGCGCGGTGCGCAGCGAGAAATACGCTTCCGCCACCTGGGCTACCAGGCTTATATGAACCGTGCGCTGCGCCTGTTCGGTCGACAGGTACTGCTGATAGGCAGCGTCGGTCAGGCTCTTGACCCGGCCGAAGAAGTCCAGCTCGAACGACGTCGTGCCG
>NZ_DATMGA010000063.1:0-3201 GCF_035555955.1 Eoetvoesiella sp.
CATGGGTTCGGGCAACGAAAACTCCGCTTTCGGCCCCGCGCGCAACCCCTGGAACCCCGACACCGTCCCCGGCGGCTCGTCGGGTGGATCCGCCGCGGCCGTCGCCGCGGGCCTGGTGCAGGCAGCCACCGGCACCGACACCGGCGGGTCGGTGCGCCAGCCCGCCGCCCTGTGCGGCGTCAGCGGCATCAAGCCCACGTATGGCACGGTTTCGCGCTTCGGCATGGTGGCCTTCGGCTCCAGCCTGGATCAGGCCGGCCCCATCGCGCGCAACGCCCTGGACCTGGTCGAACTGCTCGACCCCATGAGCGGCTTCGACGAGCGCGACTCCACCAGCCTGCAATCCTGCGACGGCGCCGCCAACCAGGCCGGCCGCATCCGCAACGAATTCGATGCCGCCGCCGCGCAGCACAAGGCCGCCGGCGCCCGCCCCCTGGAAGGCCTGCGCATAGGCGTGCCCGAAGAATTCTTCAATGAAGGCCTGGCCGACAATGTGGCACAGGCGGTGGAAAACGCCCTGAAAACCTGCGAATCCCTGGGCGCACGGCGCGTCGGCATTTCCCTGCCCCGCACCAGGCTGTCGATTCCGGCCTACTACGTCATCGCCCCGGCCGAAGCCTCAAGCAATCTTTCCCGCTACGACGGCGTACGCTACGGCCACCGCGCGCAAACCTACACCGACCTGGCCGACATGACCAGCCGCTCGCGCGCCGAGGGCTTCGGCCCCGAAGTCCGGCGGCGCATCCTGGTGGGAACCTACGTTCTGTGCCACGGCTATTACGACGCCTATTACCTGCAGGCCCAGCGCGTGCGCCGAATGATCGCCAACGATTTCCAGCAGGCCTTCGCCGGCCAATGCGACGTCATCATGGGCCCGGTCACGCCCACCGTGGCCAAGCGCATCGGCGACAACCGCGAAGACCCCACGGCGGACTGGCTGGCCGATATCTACACTCTGGGCGTCAGCCTGGCGGGCCTTCCCGCCATGTCCATTCCCTGCGGCTTCAGCGCCGACGCCAGCCCCCTGCCCATCGGGCTGCAGATCATCGGCAATTATTTCCGCGAAGGCCAGCTGCTGGCCATCGCCGACAGCTTCCAGCAGGCCACCGACTGGCATCAACGTAAACCGGAACAAAAATAATGGAATGGGAAATTGTGATCGGGCTGGAAACCCACACCCAGCTCTCGACCGAATCAAAAATCTTTTCGGACAGCAGCACCCGGTTTGGCGCCCAGCCCAATACCCAGGCCAATGAGGTGGACATGGCCCTGCCGGGCAGCCTGCCCGTCCTGAACCGGGGCGCGGTCGAACGCGCCATCCAGCTGGGCCTGGCCGTGGGCGCGCACATCGCGCCGCGCTCGATCTTCGCGCGCAAAAACTATTTCTATCCCGACCTGCCCAAGAACTACCAGATCAGCCAGTTCGAAATTCCCGTCGTGCAGGGCGGCACCATCAGCTTCTTCGTCGGCGACGAGGAAAAAACCGTCAACCTGACACGCGCCCACCTCGAGGAAGACGCCGGCAAGTCGCTGCACGAGAACTTCACGGGCCCGCACGGCGAATCGTCCACCGGCATCGACCTGAACCGCGCTGGAACCCCCTTGCTGGAAATCGTTTCCGAACCCGAGATGCGCTCCGCCGCCGAGGCGGTGGCCTATGCCCGCGCCCTGCACGGCCTGGTGGTATGGCTGGGCATCTGCGACGGCAATATGCAGGAAGGTTCTTTCCGCTGCGACGCCAACGTTTCCGTTCGCCCCAAGGGCCAGGCCGAGTTCGGCACGCGCTGCGAAATCAAGAACCTGAACTCCTTCCGCTTTCTCGAGCGCGCCATCCAGTACGAAGTGCGCCGCCAGATCGAACTTATCGAAGACGGCGGCAAGGTGGTGCAGGAAACCCGGCTGTACGATGCCGACCGCGACGAAACCCGCAGCATGCGCACCAAGGAAGACGCGGACGACTACCGCTACTTCCCCGACCCCGACCTGCCCCCGCTCGTCATCGCCCCCGAATGGATCGAACAAGTGCGCGCTGGCATGCCCGAGCTGCCCGCCGCCAAGCGCGCGCGCTTCGAGTCGGAACTTGGCCTGACCGGCTACGACGCCGCCCAGCTCACCATGGATCGCTCCTACGCCGCCTACTTCGAAGAAGCCGCGCTGGCATTGCCGCAAGGCCAGGCCAAGCTGGCCGCCAACTGGGTGCTGGGCGAGCTTTCCGCCGCCCTGAACCGCGACGAAAAAACCATCGATGAAAGCCCCGTCAAGCCTGCCGCGCTGGCGGCCCTGATCGGACGCATCATCGACGGCACCATCTCCAACAAGATCGCCCGCGACGTCTTCGCGGCAATGTGGGCAGGTGAGAACGGCGGCGCTCCCGACGCCATCATCGAGGCGCGCGGCCTCAAGCAGATCAGCGACACCGGCGCCATCGCCGCCATGGTCGACGAAGTACTGGCCGCCAATCCCGCCATCGTCGCGGAATACCACGCCGGCAAGCAAAAAGCCTTCAATTCCCTGGTCGGCCAAGTCATGAAGGCCGCCAAAGGCAAGGCCAACCCGCAACAGGTCAACGACCTGCTCAAGGAAAAACTAGGCACGCCCGAAAACGGCTGACGGCGCGGGCGGCCTCGGCAACGCCGAGGCCGCAGCGACCTGAACAAAATTGACCAAGCCAAAACGGCCGGCTCAAGAAAGACTATTCCGACACGCCATACTTGTTCCGATAAGCCGCCACAGCCTCCCGATGCTCGGCAAGATGGGCGTCATCATCCAGCAGCGCCATGATGTCGCTCAACGATGCGATGCAGACCACCGGTATCCCGTAGGTCGCCGCCACGTCCTGCACCGCCGAATGCCTGGACAGCGCATCGTCCGCGCCAGCGCGCTCCATGCGGTCCAGCGCAATGAGCACCGCCGCCGGCGTGGCCTTGGACTGCCGGATTATTTCGACCGACTCGCGCACCGAAGTCCCCGCGGTAATCACGTCGTCGATAATGACCACCCGCCCCTCCAGCGGCGCCCCCACCAGCACCCCGCCCTCGCCGTGATCCTTGGCTTCCTTGCGGTTGAACGCAAAAGGAATGTCGCGCCCGTGCATGGCCTCTTGTTCGCCCAGCGCCACCGCGGTCGCCGTGGCCAGGGGGATGCCCTTGTAGGCGGGCCCGAACAGCATGTCGAACTCGATGCCCGAATCCACCAGAGCCT
>NZ_DATMGA010000064.1:0-26232 GCF_035555955.1 Eoetvoesiella sp.
CGCCGAACCCGATACGCTCATCCTGTCCGACAGCCTCAACTACAACGACGCCAAAAAAGAAAGCACGTTCACCGGCAATGTCGTCATGACGCGCGGCCCCATGACGCTGCGCGCCGACAAGCTGGTCATGCACGAAGACGCCCAGGGATCCCAATTTGGAACCGCCACCGTCAACCCAGGCAACCTGGTATTCGTGCGCCAGGAAACGCCCGAGAAATTCGAAGTCGTCGAAGCCCGCGGCCTGCGCGCCGAATACAATGGCAAGACCAAAGAGATCGAAATGATCGGCAATGCGGTCGTCACCAAGTTCGTATGCGGCAAGCCTTTCGACAAGATCAGCGGCGACCGCGTCAAGTACAACCAGGAAACCAATATCTACGAGGCGTTCAGCAAGCCGGGCGCTGCCCCGACTCAAGGCGGGCGCGTGCGCTCGATCGCCACGCCAAGCGCCAAGGCCGAGGCTGCGGCGGCCGACTGCCGGAAAAAATCCGCCAAGCACTAGCCCCACGACCAGCCCCACGCGACACAACGTCCCCTTATTTTCCAGAAGACGCCATCCATGTTTCCTTCCGCCTCGTCACGCACCAGCCAGCAGCGTGCGCCAAGCGCTTCGCACGGCAGCCTGCGCGCCACCGGGCTGCGCAAAACCTACGGCAAACGCACCGTCGTGCAGGACGTCTCGCTCTCGGTGGACAGCGGCGAAGTCGTCGGCCTGCTGGGTCCCAACGGGGCCGGCAAGACCACCAGCTTCTACATGATCGTGGGCATCGTGCCCACCGATGCGGGCCGCATCGAAATCGACAGCACGCCCATCACCAGCATGCCCATGCACAAGCGCGCGCGCCTGGGGCTTTCGTACCTGCCTCAGGACGCCTCGGTATTCCGCCGCCTGACGGTCGAAGAAAACATCCGCGCCGTACTCGAGCTGCAACTGGACGATGACGGCAAATCGCTGTCGTCCCACAAAATCGGCGAAAACCTGGAAACCCTGCTGGACGAACTGCAAATCGGCCACCTGCGCCGCAACTCGGCCATCTCGCTTTCGGGCGGCGAGCGCCGGCGCGTGGAAATCGCCCGCGCCCTGGCCACGCACCCGCGCTTCATCCTGCTGGACGAACCCTTCGCCGGCGTCGACCCCATTGCCGTCATCGAAATCCAGCGCATCGTCCACTTCCTGAAAAACCGCAATATCGGCGTGCTGATCACCGACCACAACGTCCGGGAAACACTGGGCATCTGCGACCGGGCCTACATCATCAGCGAAGGCACCGTCCTGACCAACGGCCACCCCAGCGAAATCATCGACAACGAAGCGGTGCGCAAGGTCTACCTGGGCAAGAACTTCCGCATGTAACGGCATCCGCCCCCCACCCGCGCCGTTTCAGCCACCCTATGCAAAACCCCAATCCCCGGGCACTTGATTTAGTTTGCATAAGCGATACACTGGGATCATGACAACTTTCTTAAAAGGAGAGCCATTTATTTCATGAACCGCGCATTTTGCGCACGCTTGCTTATTTTTTATAGGAGAGCAGCATATGAACCTGAGCATTAGTGGTCGTCATCTGGAAGTTACCCCGGCAATACACGCGTATGTCAAAAACAAAATGGCGCGAACCGCGCGGCATTTCGATAACGTCATAGACACACAGGTCATACTCTCGATCGAGCGCCTCAAGCACACCGCCGAAGTCACCATGCATCTGCGCGGCAAAGACATCCACTGCGAAGCCACCGACGAAAACCTGTACGCTGCCATCGACCTTCTGGCCGACAAAATCGATCGCCAGGTCATCAAGTACAAAAGCAAGGTTCAAAATCACGCCCACGAGCCCGTCAAAAGGCAGGAAATCGCTGCCGAATAATCCCACGGGAATTTTCTAGCAATACCCAAGCTGCCTGTTGCGCCTAGCCGGCTGCACCCAAGGCTGCCCATCACCCTTTGCGGCCTCAATCGCCAACACGATTGAGGCCTCGGTGTTATATGAGGCGCCAATAACGGCAGCCAAGGCATATATAATGCACTCCATGAACTTAATGTCGCGTATTTTGCCGCCGCAAAACATCGTGCTCGATCTGGCTGCCACCAGCAAAAAACGGGCGTTCGAACAGGCCGGCCTGCTCTTCGAGAACCATCACGGCATCGCCCGCACGGCTGTCTTCCAAAGCCTGATCGCCCGCGAGCGCCTGGGTTCGACTGCGCTGGGACACCACGTTGCCGTGCCCCATGGCCGCATCAAGGGTCTCAAGGAACCGTGCGCCGCATTCATCCGCCTGGCCGACCCGGTGCGCTTCGACCCCAGCGACGGCCGCCTGGCCAGCCTGCTTTTCTTCCTGCTGGTTCCCGAAACCGCCACGCAAATGCACCTCGACCTGCTGGCCGAAATCGCCAGGCTCGTCTCCAGCCCCGCGGTGCGCCAGGCCCTTACCACCGAAACCGACGTCGCGGCCATCCACAGCCTGCTGACCAGCGATGCCCCCGAATAAACCGAGCCAGCCATGCTAACCGTCCAAGAACTCGTCAGCGACAACGCCGACAAGATCACTTTCACCTGGATTGCCGGCATGGACGCAGGCGGCAAGGCCATTCCCAACCAGGGCATGTACGGCGCCGACCTGGTCGGCCACCTAAACCTCATCCACCCGGCGCGCATCCAGGTCTTCGGCCCCGAGGAAATGCAGTACTACATCCGCTTCGAGCCCAAGCGCCGCGTGCACCACCTCGAAGACCTGGTCACGGGCGGCGTGCCGGCCATATTGCTGGCGGGCAGCCTGTCCGCCCCCGACGACCTGCGCGAATTCTGCGAAACCCAGCACGTCCCGCTGCTGTCCACTTCCATAGACGCCGCCCAGCTCATCGACCTGCTGCGCATCTACCTGGGCAAGCGGCTGGCGCCGGTTACCACCGCACACGGCGTCTTCATGGACGTCCTGGGCCTGGGCGTGCTGATCACCGGCGAATCGGGCCTGGGCAAAAGCGAACTAGCGCTCGAGCTGATTTCGCGCGGACACGGGCTGGTGGCCGACGACGCGGTCGAACTGACGCGCACGGCGCCCAACATCATCGAAGGCTATTGCCCGCCCCTGCTGCAGAACCTGCTCGAGGTCCGGGGGCTGGGCCTGCTGGACATCCGCACCATATTCGGCGAAACCTCGGTGCGCCGCAAAATGCGCCTCAAGCTGGTCGTCCACCTCATACGCTCCAGCGCCGAGGCCTTCGAGCGGCTGCCGGTCCAGGACCTTACCCAGGACATCCTGGGCATTCCCGTGCGGCGCGTCATGTTGCAGGTTGCGGCCGGCCGCAACCTGGCCGTCCTGGTCGAGGCGGCCGTGCGCAACACCATCCTGACCCTGCGCGGCATCGACACCATGGGCGAGTTCATCGAACGCCAGGCTCTGGCCATCATGCAAAACACCAAGCAGGAATAAACGCCGCGCGGCCAGCCCGCGGCCTGCGTCCGATACAATGCCAGAAACCCGTCAAGAATCACGGAGGGCGTTTTACATGCGGGACTCGACATTGCCATGCTGAAAGTCGTTCTGATCACCGGCATTTCCGGCTCGGGAAAATCCGTCGCGCTGCGCCTGCTCGAAGACTCGGGCTACACCTGCGTGGATAACCTGCCGGTGCGCTTCCTGCGCGAATTCATCGCCAGCACCCGCGAAGACAGCCTGGAGCGCGTAGCGGTGGCCATCGACGTGCGCTCGCCCGGCGAACTGGACGGCCTGCCCGCGGTCATCACCGAACTGCGCGCCATGGGCACCGAGTTCCGCGTCGTTTTCCTGGACGCCAACGACAACACCCTGATGCAGCGCTATTCCGAATCGCGCCGCCGCCACCCGCTCACCGACCGGCTGCAGCAAGGCGGGAAATCGCCCTCGCTGCGCGACTGCATCGACACCGAGCGCGAAATGCTGGCGCCGCTGCGCGAGCAGGAGCATGTCATCGACACCTCCGACCTCACTCCGGGCCAGTTGCGCGCCTGGATGCGCGACCTCATCCAGGCCGACCGCGCCTCCCTGGTCCTGACCTTCGAGTCGTTCGCCTACAAGCGCGGCGTGCCCGGCGATGCCGACCTGGTCTTCGACGTGCGCTGCCTGCCCAACCCGCATTACGATCGCGACCTCAGGCCGCTGACCGGCCGCGACGAGCCCGTGGCCCAATGGCTTGGCCAGTTCGGCAGCGTGGAAACCATGATCGAGGACATCGCCGGCTTCATCCGCCGCTGGCTGCCCCTGTACATGCAGGACACCCGCAACTACCTGACCGTGGCCATCGGCTGCACGGGCGGACAACACCGTTCGGTATACGTCACCGAGCAACTGGCCCGGCGCTTTGCCGATCACTCGCCCTTGCTGGTGCGGCACCGCAACCAGCCTCCCACCGATATCCCATGAAGCCGCCGCGCCTGCTCATCGCCGCCCTCGCGCTGTGCTGTGTCGCCGTACTGGCGGGCTGCTCGACATCGGGATCGGCGCGCCGCGGCGGCGGCTATTACCAGAACGACGGCCCCGGCGATCACCCGCCCGCCGACATCGACGCCATCCCCGACGCCGTTCCCCGCATCGAAACCCCTTTCGCCGCGACATCCAGGCCTTACGTGGTGTTCGGCAAGCGCTATGTGCCCATCAGCGGCGACACTCCCTTCCGCCAGGAGGGCACGGCATCTTGGTACGGCCGTCAGTTCCATGGCGGCAAGACCTCCAACGGCGAAACCTACGACATGTACGCCATGACGGCGGCACATCCCACCCTGCCCATTCCCAGCTACGCTCGTGTAACCCGCGTCAGCACGGGCAAGTCGGTAATCGTGCGCATCAACGACCGCGGACCCTTCCATAGCTCGCGCATCATCGACCTTTCCTACGTCGCCGCCGCCAAGCTGGGCATCATCGGCCCCGGCAGCGGCCAAGTCATCGTCCAGGCCATCACCAACACCGACATAGCCCGTGGCCTGGGCACGCGCACGGCCAAGGCCCCCGCGCCCGCCGGCCAGCAAATAGCTTCGTCCTCTTCCTCGGCGCAAACCGTTGCGGTTTCATCCAGCCAGCCCGCCACGGCCCGGCCCATTGCCGCCGAACGGCGTATTTCCGCCCCCGCTCCATCGACTCCCGATGCGCTCAGCGCCATTTTCGGGTCCCCTGCCGCCATGGCGGACAGCGGTTCCGCGGCTGCCTCCGAAACTCCGGTTTCCGCTCCGGCCTCGGGCGTCTATCTGCAGTTCGGCGCCTTCAGCACCCCTGAAAACGCGCGGTCGCTGGCGCAAAAACTGAATCAAAAGATCGCGCTTCCCGACACCCCGCCCATTCATGTGCAGGCCGCCAATAATCTGTACAGGGTGCAAATGGGGCCCTACCCCAGCCGCGCCGAAGCCATCGACGCGGCCGCCCGCATCCAGCAGCAAACCGGCGCCCAGCCCAGCCTGGTGGCGGCGCGCTAGGAGCGCTGCAGCGCCAGGGCGTAAAGCGTGTCGCGCGGCAGGCCCGTGACCTTGGCCGCCACCCGCGCCGCATCGCGCACGCTCACGGTTTCCAGCAAGGCATCCAGCAAAGCCGCAGTGGATGCGTCCAGAGCCTGCCCCTCCTGTTCGGGCGCCTCGTGCACGATCAGCACGAACTCCCCCTGGCTTCGATGGCTGTCGGCGGCCAGCCAGGGCAAGACCTGCTCCAGCGGCAAGGTCACGATCTGCTCGAAGCGCTTGGTCAGCTCGCGCGCAATGGTCAGCACCCGCGCAGGGCCGCAAACGTCCAGCAAGTCGCGGATCGAGGCCTCGAGCCGATGGGGCGACTCGTACATGACCACCGGCGCGGGCAACGCGCACCACTGGCGCAGCCATTTCTGGCGCGCGCCGGCCTTGGGAGGCGCGAATCCCGCAAAGACGTAGGCGGGGTTTTCGTCGGAGGTGGCGCCACTGGCCATCAAGGCCGTGATGACGGCGCTGGCCCCTGGAATCGCCACCACCCCGTAGCCGGCCTCGCGCACGGTGCGCACGATGCGCGCGCCCGGGTCGCTGACTCCGGGAGCCCCGGCGTCGGAAATGAGCCCGACCCGCTCGCCGGCGGCCAGCCGCGCCACCAGCGACTGAGCGGCCTGGGCCTCGTTGTGGCGATGGGCCGCCACCAAAGGCGTGGAAATGCCCCAGGCATCCAGCAACGGCCGGCTGGCTCGCGTGTCTTCCGCGGCAATAACGTCACACTGCGCCAGCGTTTGCCAGGCGCGCAGGCTAAGATCGCCGATATTGCCGATGGGCGTCGCCACGACATACAGGGTGGCCGGCGGCCACGACTGCCCCGCCACGCGCTCGGCGACACGGCTCCAGGTTGCGCTGGCATCGATGGAATCAGACGAATCACTCATTGCAGTAACTTTCAAAATAGAGGCCAGGCAATATGCCCACGCCGGACGAAGACGCCACCGCCTACGCCTGCGCCCTGACCGCCCAGAAAAAGGCGGTTCGCCGGCATAAGCGCCGCCAAAAGGCGATGAACCAGAACCGCTCCCCCGCCGAGCCGCGGCTTTCGCCAACCCAAAAGGCCGGCTTGCAAACCGAAGAACAGGCCAAAGCTTATCTGGAAGCGGCCGGGCTGCGGGTCGTCGCGCAAAACCTGCGTCGCAGTACGGGTGAGATAGATCTGGTCTGCACGGACGGCGACACCCTGGTTTTCGTCGAAGTGCGGCAGCGGCGTTCGAGCCGCTACGGAGGCGCAGCAGCCAGTGTAAACCGTCGCAAACAGCAGCGCTTGATCAATACCGCCGCATTGCTGCTCCCGGCGCTTGCGCCGCATTGCACGCCCGCCTGCCGCTTCGACGTCATTGCCAAGGACGGCGACGAACTGGTGTGGATCCAGAACGCCTTTTGCGCGTCCTGAGCGCACTGCGGCGGCACGGCGCCGCGCGACCCGCGCCAAGGGCGCCGGCCAGCCTGGACTTATATCTTCTGGTCACAATTTTTCCCGGCAGGCATGAGATAATACCCCGCATGGATATGACCTCACGCATGTCATCGCATTTCGACGATGCCATCGACACTTTCAAGACCAGTTCGCTTGCGCTGTCCGCGCCGCTGTCCGCTGCGGTCGACCTGCTGTTCGGCGCCCTGGCCAACAACAATAAAATCCTGTCCTGCGGCAACGGCGGTTCGGCCGCCGACGCCCAGCACTTCATCGCCGAACTGGTAGGCCGCTTCGAGCGCGACCGCCTGCCCCTGGCCGGCATCGCGCTCAATACCGACACCTCCATACTTACCGCCGTGGGCAACGACTACGGCTTCGACAACGTGTTCGAACGCCAGGTCACCGCGCTGGGCCAGCCCGGCGATGTGCTGGTGGCCATCTCCACCAGCGGCAATTCAAGCAATGTGCTGCGCGCCATCGAAGCCGCCCACGACCGCGAAATGCTCGTCATCGCCCTCACGGGCAAAGGCGGCGGAAAAATCAACGAGCTTCTCTTCGAAACCGATATCCACCTCTGCGTCCCGCACGATCGCACCATGCGCATCCAGGAAGTGCATATATTGTTGCTGCATGCGCTGTGCGACGGCATAGACGCCCTGCTTCTGGGAGACACACTGTAATGACCACAACCCAACACCTCTCACGCGCCCTGCTGCTGGCCCTGGGCCTGGCGGGCTCGGCGGTCTTGTCCGGCTGCGGCGCCCTGGTCGTCGGAGGCGCCGCGGCCGGGACGGCCGTTGTCGCCACCGACCGCCGTACCGCGGGCGAACAAGTCGAGGACAAGGCCATCGAAATGAAGATCGGCAGCGAAATGCGCCGCATCTTCGCCGACAAGCCCGACCAGGTGCGCGTGTCCGCCGAATCCTATGCGGGCCAGGTGCTGCTTGTCGGCGACGTCCCCACCCAGCAGGACAAGGACAAGGCCGGAACGGCCGCCCAAGGCGTTGAAAAGGTCAAGAAGGTCTTCAACGAACTGCGCGTGGGCAGCGTCACGCCGCTGAGCGTGCGCAGCAACGACACCTGGCTCACCACCAAGGTCACAAGCGCCCTCATCGAAACCAAGGACGTGCCCAGCCGCACCATCGTGGTCACCACCGAGCGCGGCATCGTCTATCTGCAGGGCAAAGTCACCGACACCGAAGGCCAGCTTGCCGCCAAGGCCGCGGCCGGCGTCAACGGCGTCAACAAAGTAGTAAAATTGTTCCAGATCGTGCCGCGCGAAAGCCTTGTAACGCCGCCGGCGCCTGTTGAAAGCAAAGACTCGCCGTCCGCCCAGGCTCCGGTTGAAAGCAGTTCCGGCGCCACCGTCGAAAGCGGATCCGGCGCAGTAGAAACCATGCCCATCAAATGAAAAAAACCCTTATCGCCCTGGTTGCCGTCGTCGCCGTTGCCGGCGCCGCTGTCTGGCAATTCGCGGGTTCCTCCAAAACCGCGCCCGACGTCACCTTCGTGTCGCTGGATGGCCAAAAGATTTCCACGCAAGACCTGCGCGGCAAGGTCGTGCTGGTCAAGTTCTGGGCCACCAGCTGCGTCACCTGCATCCAGCAAATGCCCGATACGGTGCAAACCTACAAACAGCTATCGCCCAAAGGGTACGAGGTCATTGCCGTGGCCATGCAGTACGACCCGCCCAACTACGTCAAGAACTACAGCGACACCCGCCAGTTGCCGTTTCCCGTAGCCATCGATGCGCAGGGCAAGCTGGCCAAGGCGTTCGGCGACGTGCAGCTCACCCCCACCGCCTTCCTCATCGACAAGCAGGGCCACATCATCAAGCGCTATCTGGGCAACTACGACAAGGTGGCGTTCATGAATACCGTTGAAAAAGCATTGGCCGCCGGCTAACGCCGCCGCTACAGCCTGTGCGGCGTGTCCTGCGCCCCGCAGGCAAAGACAGTAAAATGACACGGCCCGGGGGTTGGGAACACCCCCCGGTTTTTTTACGCCACTTTCACACTATCGCGCCATGACCACTTTGCCGCCCGATTCCCCCTCCCATCCGCCCAAGGTCAAAGCCGACGTGCTCTCCGAGGCGCTGCCGTACATCCGCCGCTTCCACGGCAAGACCGTGGTCGTCAAGTACGGCGGCAACGCCATGATCGAAGAAGACCTGCAGCGCAGCTTTGCGCGCGACGTCGTCCTGCTCAAGCTGGTCGGGCTGAATCCGGTCGTGGTGCATGGCGGGGGGCCGCAAATCAACGACGCGCTCAAGCGCATCGGCAAGCAAGGCACCTTTCTGCAGGGCATGCGCGTTACCGACGCCGAGACCATGGAAGTGGTCGAGTGGGTGCTTGGCGGCCAGGTGCAACAGGACATCGTCATGATGATCAACGAGGCCGGCGGCAAGGCGGTGGGGCTCACCGGCAAGGACGGCTGCCTCATACAGGCCCAGAAAAAGCTGCTGGCCGACCAGGACAACCCCGGCCAATGGCTAGACATCGGCTACGTGGGCGACATCACTCGCATCGAGCCGGCCGTGGTCAAGGCTTTGCAGGACGACCAGTTCATCCCGGTCATCTCCTCCATCGGCTATGGCGAGGACGGGCGCGCCTACAACATCAATGCCGACCTGGTCGCGGGGAAAATGGCCGAGGTGCTGGGCGCCGAGAAGCTCATCATGATGACCAACACGCCAGGCGTGCTGGACAAAAGCGGCAACCTGCTGCGCAGCCTTTCGGCCCAGACCATCGACGAACTCTTCGCCGACGGCACGATATCGGGCGGCATGCTGCCCAAGATATCGTCGGCCCTGGACGCCGCGCGCAACGGCGTAACCTCGGTGCACGTGGTCGACGGACGGGTGCCGCACTGCCTGCTGCTGGAAATCCTTACCGACCAGGGCGTCGGCACCATGATCAGCTCCCACTAATGCTTCCTGGCAAGCCCGTACGCGCGCTTCTCAAGCCCGCAGCCCCGCACCCCGCGCGGCACAACCTATGGCAGCCGGGAAACGACCCTGTCTGGCTGTTCGACCTCGACAACACCCTGCACGACTCGTCCAGGGCCATTTTCAAGGTCATCGACCAAAGCATGACGGCGGCCGTCGTGGCCAGCCTGCAGGTCGATGAAGAAACCGCCAATATGCTGCGCGCCAAATACTGGAAGCGCTACGGTGCCACCGTCATCGGGCTGGTCAAACACCACGGCATCGACGCGCGCGAATTCCTGCATCTCAGCCACTCTTTCGACATCCCCTCGCTGGTACATGCCGAAACCGCCCTGCCCTACAAGCTGAACCGCCTGCAGGGCCGCAAGATCCTGCTCACCAACGCTCCGCTGCGCTATGCGCGCATCGTGCTCAGAACACTGGGCATACTGCAGCAGTTTGAAAGCCTCTGGGCCATCGACCACATGCTGCTGCAGGGCCGCATCCGTCCCAAGCCCTCGCTGGCCCTCATGCGGCAGGTGCTCGCCAGGGTCGGCAAGCCCGCCTCGCAAGTCGTCCTGGTCGAGGACACTCTGCGCAACCTGAAAAGCGCCAAGCAGCTGGGCATGCGCACGGTATACGTGTACCACCCGGGCACGCCGTTCTCCAGCCAGCGCAGCGGACGCGACAGCTATGTGGACTTGCGCATCAATTCGCTGGGCGACCTGCTGACAGGCCGCCGGCCGCTGCGCCTCTAGGCGCGGGGCGGCAATTTTCCGATCGCGCCCATGCTTCCCCCGACCGACAGCAAGAAGGCTCTGATACTGGCCACGTTGACCCGCATGCTGGAGCAGCCGCATGCCGGCCGCATCACCACGGCGGCGCTGGCCCAGCAACTGGGCCAATCGGAAGCGGCGCTATACCGGCATTTTTCCAGTAAGGCAGCGCTGTTCGAAAGCCTTATCGGCAGCGCCAGGGCGCAGTTGCTGGAAGACCTGAACCATATTGCCGCCACCGAATCCGACGGACGCCGCGGTCTGCGCAAGCAACTGCACGCCCTGCTGCTGTTCACCGAAAGACACCCCGGCCTGACCCGGGTGCTTACCGGGGAAGCCCTGGTCACTGAACATCCCCGGCTGCAAACCCAGGTCAATGAACTGATCGATGATCTCGAAGGCGTGCTGTGCCACGCCGCCCAGGCCGCCATCGATGCAGGCTCGCTGCAACCCGGGGAAACATCCGGCGCCGCCACCTATGCCAATACCCTGATGCTTTGGGTGCAAGGCCGCTGGCTGCGCTACACGCAGACCGACTGGCAGGCGCTGCCCACCCAAAGCCACGAACAGCAACTCGCCCTGTTTGGCCTGTAAGCCTGGCCTGTAAGCCATAAGCGCCCCCCATGCGGCCGAACGTCTATTTCTTCAGGGCCTCGTTGTAAAAGCTGGCATCGTAGTACTTGGAGGGGTCGGTAAGTTCGCGCTTGGGCTGCCCCCATTTGCTGCGCAGCTTCAAGACTTCTTTCATGCCCTGCATATCGATGGCCGCCTTACGCTGCATGCCGGTCTTCGGGTTCAGCAATATGCCGTAAATCTTTTGCGCCGCCTGTGAAGTCGTGCCGGGCATGTGCTTCTTGAAAATACCAAGAGCCTCTTCGCGGTTGGCCGGATCGTAGAGCCACTCCACCGCCTGCACATACGCGCGGATGAAACCCTCGAGTTTGTCCTTGTGCTGGCGCGCCCACGATTGCCGCGCCCCAGCCACGAGCCCCTGATAGGCACCGAACATCTCGGAAGCCACCCCCAGAACGTGGTAGCCTTTCGCCACCGCCTGCACTTCGAAGGGAGATATCAGCATGGTGCCCGCCTGCTTTTTTTCCATCAGCTCTTTGAAACGCTGCAAAACCCCGCCGGCCTTGACCACCGTGTAATCGGGCTCGCGCAAGCCCGCGCGATCGAGCATTTCGAACAGGACCGCCGCGTATCCGGTATTGCGGGCATCGACCGATACCGTCTTGCCGCGCAGCTCGGCAATGGATTTCACCTCGGGGATCGTCACCAGCTTCAGGAACCCGCGGTCGGCGCCCATGACCGCCACCAAGTCGGGGCCGATTTTCGGGGTTTCGCCTTGCCCCTCGCGATACGCCACCAAGTTATCGAACGCCGTCATGGCAATGTCGAACTTGCCATCGATGAGGCCAGTCAGTTGGAACGCCGAATTAGGCGTAGGTGTCACATTGATGGACACTTTGTTGGCGGTAAAAAACCCCTTATCCTGCGCAACCCATATTGGCCAATTGAAGCCCCCTGGGAAAACAATGACTTCGATGGGCTTAGGCATGGATGCCGCCATCGCGCTACTCGCCAGCATCGTGGCAACTATCAGAAAAAGCCGAAGAATCAGTTTCACGCGCAGTCTCCCGATGATAATTATCAAACTCTGTGCCGCTGCCCATGAACACGGAACCGCGTCAATGGTACAAGGCAGCCGGTACTCAGGTGAACTTGTAGAGTATGACAAAGCGCAAGCTGGATAACCAGCCAGGCGGACTGATAGCTATGTATAAACAGAATTTATAGCCGCAGACAAGCCCTCTCGGCCCGTGGCCGGCTCAACGGAAAAGCACGTTTCAGCGGTGGCCGCAGACCAGGCAGCCCGGGTCGCGGCGGAAACGCACTTCGTTCCATTGCATGGTCAAGGCGTCCAGGCATAGCAGGCGTCCGACCAGAGGGTCGCCCATTTGCGCAAGTATCTTGATGGCTTCGGCCGCCTGCATGCTGCCGATGATGCCGACCAAGGGCCCAAGAACGCCAGTCGTGGCGCAGCGCAGCTCTTCGACGTCGTCGGCCTCGGGAAACAGGCAGTGGTAGCAGGGCGCATCGTCCCGCCGCAGGTCGAACACGCTAATCTGCCCGGCGAAACGAATGGCCGCGCCCGACACCAGCGGCTTGCGATGCTTGACGCAGGCGCGATTGACGGCGTGTCGCGTGGCGAAGTTGTCGCAGCAGTCCAGCACGATGTCGGAGACGGCGACGGCATCGTCGAGCTCGGCCCCGAGCAGGCGCTGAACGCGCGCCTGCACCTGCACATCGGGATTCAGGTCCAGAAGCGCACGCCGGCCCGATTCGGCCTTGGACCAGCCCAGGCGGTCCGTGGTGTGCAGGATCTGGCGCTGCAGGTTGCTGAGTTCGACCTCGTCGTCGTCGGCCAGGGTGATGCGGCCGACGCCCGCCGATGCCAGGTAATAGGCCGCGGGCGAGCCCAGCCCGCCGGCGCCGACGATCAGGGCGCGGGCGGACAGCAGGCGCTCCTGGCCCTCGATGCCCAGCTCATCCAGCAAAATATGGCGCGCATACCGCAGCAGATGCTGGTCGTCCATTATTGCCCTCCAACGTAATCAGCAGGCTCTAGCGGCATGGTCGGCAAAAACAGCCCATGCCGCTAGTTCGACTTGATGATTCCGTTCGGAGTGACGCGGTAGTGCTCGACCTTTTGCGGGCCCGGCACTACCGGCTGGGAGCCGGAATCATTTTTTTTTTCGGCCTTGCCTGCCTGATTGCCGTTTTTATCGCCCGAAGCGGGCTTGTCGGTTTTGGCGACCAGGGAAGGATCGCTTTGCTTGACGGGCCGGCCCTCCAGGAAATTGACGGCCTGGCTGAGCTGGAAGTCGTCCTTGCCGCCGAACTCGAACATCTTGGCGTCTTTGGTGGGCGCGTCTTCGGAGTCTTCGGACGTAGCGTCGGGCGACGCGCCGTTGATGAGGTGATGCTCGAGATCGACCTCGCGCGGCAGGCGGAACAGATTGCCCTGGGCGGTATCGTCGACCGTGATATCGGGGGTCACCCCGGTTACCTGGATGGATTTCCCGCTGGGGGTGTAGTAGCGTGCAGTGGTCAGCTTGATGCCGGTATCTTCGCTAAGCGGCAGCACGCTTTGCACGGACCCCTTGCCGAAGGTGCGATTGCCGATGACTTTGGCGCGCTTGTGGTCTTGCAGCGCGCCGGCCACGATTTCGGAGGCCGACGCCGACCCGACGTTGACCAGCACGACCATGGGCACGGTTTTGGTCCAGGCCGCCAGGCTGCCCACGCCTTCGGAATCGCCGCCGAAAAGGCTGCGGTCGTAATCGGCCGCTTTGGCCTTGTATTCGCGGTTGGACGACGGAATGCGCCCCTTGGTCGAAACCACCAGGCTGCCGGGTTGGAGGAAGGCGGACGAAACGCCGATGGCGCTGTCCAGCAGACCGCCCGGATCATTGCGCAGATCGAGCACCAGGCCCTTGGGAGGTTTTTTCTCGCTGAGCGCGCGCAATTGCTTGACCAAGTCGGAGGTGGTGTGCTCCTGGAACTGGGCGATGCGTACATAGGCGATATCGTTGGGCAGCATCTTGCTGCGCACGCTGCGCACCTTGATGAGGTCGCGCACGATCTTGACGACCAGCGGCTTGTCGCGGCCCGCGCGCTTGATGGTAAGCACGATGGAGGTCTTGGGCTCGCCGCGCATCAGCTTGATGGCCTCGTTGAGCGTCATGCCCTTTGTGGGCTTGCCGTCGATGTGGGTGATGATGTCGCCCGACAAAATGCCGGCGCGCGCGGCGGGCGTATCTTCGATGGGCGCGATGACCTTGGGCATGCCGTCTTCGCTGCCGATTTCGATGCCCAGCCCACCGAAGCCGCCTTGGGTGATGGCCTCCATTTCCTTGAAGGCATCGGCGTCGAGATAGGCCGAGTGGGGGTCGAGATCGGAAAACAGGCCCTTGATGGCGTCGTTGATGAGCTGCTTGTCGGTGACCGGTTCGACGTAGCTGGCCTTGATGGCGGCGAATACATTGGCGAACTGCTGCAGCTCCTTGAGCGGCAAAGGCTCGCCGCGCTGCGCCACGGCTGAAATACCCAGGCTCAGGAACACACCGCCTACAGCGCCCATGACTACCAAACTTAAACTACGAATTCTGCGAGTGCTCATGCACGTTCCTGAAGTAATTATGTAATCGGCGCCATGCCGCAACGCCAGTCCAACAGACAAATAGTAACGAAATTAACGCGTTAACCAAAGCAGCGGGTTGACCGGCAAGCCATTATGCCGGATTTCCAGGTACAAACCGGGCTCAACCTGGCCGCCTGTGGCGCCCACGCGCGCAATGATGTCTCCAGCATGCAACACATCGCCCACCTTCTTGAGCAGGCTTTGGTTATATGCATAGACGCTCAGATACTTGTCGCCGTGGTCGACGATGATGATGTTGCCGAACCCGTTCAGCCAATTGGCATACACCACCCGGCCCGGCGCCATGACATGCACGGGAGTGCCCGCGTCCGCCCGTATCACGACGCCGCGCCATATGCCGCCGTCGGGGCGCTGGGCGCCGAATTTCCCCTGGATATCCCCGGGCACGGGCTGCCTGAGCCCTTTGTGCAGGCCCTGGAATCCGCCTTCGGGCGGCAGCGCGGCCGCGCTTTCGGATCGTTCGGCCGGCGCCGCCGGCTGCGGATGAGGCTGAGACTGCGCCGCCGCATTGTCGCGCTCGGCCTGCTCGGCGGCACGGGCGGCCGCCCTGGCCTGTTCCACCTGCAAGCGCGCCGCGCGCGCCTGTTCTTCGTCCTGCTCGCGCCGGGCCCGGGCCTGCGCGGCCTTCTCGGCTTCTTGCGCCGCCTTGCGCTGCTGCTCCAGCGCACGCCGTTTTTCCAGCGCGGCCTTGCGGGCTTCTTCCGCCTTGCGGGCCGCTTCGGCCTTGCGTTTTTCCTCGGCTTTGCGCGCCTCTTCGGCCAGGCGCGCGATTTCGGAGTCAAGCCCGGTAATCAAGTTGCCCAGGCGCTTGTCGTTGCGCTCCAGCGTACCGGCCTGGGCGCGCTGCTTGCGCAACTGGTCGTCAATGCGGGCCAGCACCTTCTGGCGCTCTTGTTTTTGCGCTTCCAGCCGGTCTTTCTGCTCGGCGGTCTCGCTTTCGATGTCGGTCAATTCCTTTTTACGGGCGGCGGCCCGGTTCTGCAAGGCGGCCAGATCGTCGATGGCGGCGCGCAATGCGCTGACGGCTTGCGCCTGGGCCCGCGAAATGTAGCTCAGATAGCCGAGATCGCGGCCGATGGCCTGGGGGTCGTCGCCCGACAGCAGGGCCGTCCAGGGCGACAGGCCGCTGGCATAGCGGGCCCGCAGTTGATCGGCCAGTTCGGCCTGGCGCTGGGCCATGACCTTTTTCTGGCTGGCGATTTGCCCGGAAAGCTTTTCCAGCTCGTCGCCGGCCTGCTTTTTTTGGCGCGCCAGCTCATCGAGGCGCCGGTCGATATTGGAGATGGCCGATTCGGACGCCTTGAGGTCGCTGGCCGCATCGCGCCGGGACGACTCCTGGCTGTCGATTTCCTTTTGCAAGGCTTCGATGCGCGAACGCAGCTCGGCCTGCTGTTTTTTTGCGTCGGCCTGGCGCGCAGCCAAGGCCGACGGTGTGTCCGCCCCGAATGCGGCACCCACCCACAGCGCCAGCAAGATACCGCCCAGCGCACGACGCATATCAGCCTTTGGCCTTGCCTTGAGCCGCAACCGCCGCGACCGCCGCTTCGATTTCGGCGGCATCGCCCAGGTAATAATGGCGGAGGGGGCGCAGTTCGTCATCCAGTTCGTAGACCAGGGGCTGGCCAGTGGGAATATTGAGCCCGACGATATCGTCATCGGAAATGCCGTCCAGGTGCTTGATGAGCGCGCGCAGGCTGTTGCCATGCGCAGCGACCAAAACACGGCGCCCCGAGCGCAGCGCGGGCGCGATGGATTCGTTCCAGAACGGCACGACGCGCGCCACGGTATCCTTGAGGCATTCAGTGGCCGGCAGCTTGTCGGCCGCGACCTTGGCATAGCGTTCGTCGAAGCGCGGATGGCGCGGATCGTCCAGCGCCAGGGGCTCGGGCGCGATGGCGTAGGCCCGGCGCCAGACCAGCACCTGCTCGTCGCCGTACTTTGCCGCGGTTTCAGCCTTGTTCAGGCCCTGCAATGCGCCATAATGGCGTTCGTTCAGGCGCCAGCTGAGCCCGATGGGCGTATACATGGCATCCATGGCGTCCAGGGCGATCCATGCCGTGCGTATGGCCCGCTTCAGGACCGAGGAAAACACCAGGTCGAACTGGAAGCCTTCGCGCTTCAGGAGTTCGCCGGCCTGCCTGGCCTGCATGCGCCCGGTTTCGGTAAGATCGACGTCGGTCCAGCCGGTGAAACGGTTTTCCAGGTTCCACTGGCTTTCGCCGTGGCGCATGAGTACGAGTTTATGCATGTTAAAAACCTACTTGAAAGTTGAATTATCGCCCCCATTTTATAATTGATACAGCCAACTCTTATTCCAAGAGCCAAATCAGGACACATCGTGGATTTTCTTCTTAGTCAGAACAACCTTTATATCGTAATAATAGCCCTGGTTTCGGGAGGCATGCTGCTGTGGCCCGCGCTGAACAAAGGCCACAGCGCCACCCAGGTGGACGTGCAGCAGGCTGTGCAACTGGCCAACCAGAAACACGGTATCTTCGTCGACGTGCGGACGGCCGAACACTTCAAGGCCGGCACCATTCCCCAGGCCCGCAACCTGCCCGTGGCCGACATCGACAGCAAGGCTTCCACCCTGCCCAAGGACAAGCCCATCATCGTTTTTTGCGATCAGGGCCGGGAATCGGCCCGCATCGCCGGCGCCTTGCGCAAACAGGGCTTTACCCAGGCGGTAAGCCTGCAGGGCGGCCTGCGCACCTGGGCCGACGCCGGCCTGCCGCTGGGCAAAAAAGCCTGACAGCCCCGGCTTCATTTTTCCGTTTCCGAGGAATCCATGACCAATGTAACCATGTACTGCACTGCAGTATGTCCGTATTGCATTCGCGCCGAAATGCTATTAAAACAGCGCGGCGTCACTGAAATCGAAAAAATCCGCATCGACGCCGACCCCGGCCAGCGTTCCGTCATGATGGAGCGCACGGGCCGGCGCACCGTGCCGCAAATCTACATCAACGATGTCCACGTAGGCGGGTATGACGACCTGGCGGCGCTCGACCGCGCCGACAAGCTCATCCCCCTGCTCAACAGCTAGGCCCCAACAACGGCAACCACGCTTACGCGTCCATTATCATTACAGGAAATCACATGGCCGACCAGGATCAAAACACCCAAGACAACCAGGACCCGAGCTTCGGCTTGCAGCGCACTTACGTCAAGGACATCTCGCTTGAAATGCCCAATGCGCCGCAAATTTTCCTGGAACAGGAAAGCCCCTCCGTCGACGTTTCCATCAACGTCGGCGGCCAGCGCCTGGCCGACAGCATCTACGAAAGCACGGTAACCGCCACGGTCACCACCCGCATCGGCGAACAGGTCATGTACCTGGTCGAAGCCACGCAAGCCGGCATCTTCGAAGCCTCCAACATCCCCGACGAACAGCTCGACCCGCTGCTGGGCATCGTCTGCCCGACCATGCTGTACCCATATCTGCGCGCCAATGTGGCCGACCTGATCACCCGCACTTCGCTGCCCGCGCTGCACCTGGCCGAAGTCAATTTCCAGAACCTGTACGAACAGCGCCTGGCCCAACTGGCCGAGGAACAAGAATCACAGGATTCCGGAATCATCCTGCCTCCCGGCGCGACCCGCCAGTAACAGCGTGGCATCCCTGCTTCCCGCCCGAACTCGCGTCGCCGTACTCGGCGCCGGAAGCTGGGGCACGGCGCTGGCCGCGCTGGCCAGCGCCAACGCCGACACCCTGCTGTGGGCGCGCGACACGGCTACGGCGCAAGCCATAAACACCGCGCACACCAACGAACGCTATCTGCCGGGCATCACCCTGCCCGCCGCCCTGCGCGGCACCAGCGATTTCCCGCAAGCTGTCGCGCACGCCTGTACACCCGATGACGGCAACGGCCTGATCATCCTGGGCGTGCCCGTTGCGGGGCTCGCCGATATCTGTACACAACTGAAACGCGAGCTGGGCCGCCTGAACACCGGCCACCCCGCCATCATCTGGATCTGCAAAGGCTTTCACCACGAAAGCGGGCAACTGCCGCACGAGATCGTGCGCGCCGCACTGAGCGGCCTGCCGCATTCGGGGCTGGGCGTGCTTTCGGGCCCTTCGTTCGCCCGCGAGGTCGCGCAGGGCCTGCCGGTGGCGCTGACCATAGCCAGCCGGCAAGCTCGTGTTGCCGATACCGTCATACAAGCTCTGCATGGCGGCACCGCGCGCATCTATACCAGCCAGGACGTCGTCGGCGTCGAGGTCGGCGGGGCGCTGAAGAACATCATGGCCATCGCCTGCGGAATTTCCGACGGGTTGGGGCTGGGCACCAATGCCCGGGCCGCCCTGATCACCCGCGGGCTGGCCGAAATGCAAAGGCTGGGGCGGGCCCTGGGCGGCAAGGCCAACACGTTTTCGGGCCTGACCGGCCTGGGCGACCTGGTGCTTACCGCCACCGGCGACCTGTCACGCAACCGCCAGGTGGGGCTGGCCATCGGCAAGGGGCAAGCCCTGGAGCACATCCTGGAAGGCGGCATGACCGCCGAGGGCGTGCGCTGCGCCCGCGCCGCGCTGGCGCTGGGCGGACGCCATCATGTCGACCTGCCGATTACCGAAGCCGTCTGCAATGTGCTGTTCAACGGCCTATCCCCGCGCCAGGCCGTATCGGGCCTGCTTTCCCGCGAAGCCAAGGCCGAATCCCCGCACCCCGGCGCTTGAGCGGCGTTATTCCCTACACTCCGCCCTCATAGCCGCATTGGCGCCAGGCCTCGAATACGGTGACGGCGACCGAATTGGAAAGATTGAGGCTGCGCTGCCTGGGCTGCATGGGCAGGCGTATCCGCTGCCCGTCCCCGAACAGTTCCATCTGCCGCTCCGACAAGCCGGCCGTTTCACGCCCGAACACGAACACGTCCCCGGGCTGGAAGGCCACTTCGCCGATCAGGCGCGAGCCCTTGGTGGTCATGGCGAACTGGCGCTGCGCGGGGCTGCCCGTACTGTCCAGGGCTTCCCGCAGGCTGTCGTGCACCTGCATGTCGGCCCACTCGTGATAGTCCAGCCCCGCCCGCTTCAGCTTCTTGTCGTCCAGCTCGAAGCCCAGCGGACGCACCAGATGCAGCGCGGCCCCCGTGTTGGCCGCCAGGCGAATGACATTGCCGGTGTTCGGCGGAATCTCGGGAGAAACAAGAACTATATGAAACATGGCTCGTCAGTGTTTTCAGTGAATGCCTAAAAAATCAAGGGGGTGCGCTGCCGGTATGGCGTGCGCGCCAGCACCAGGCCCCACACCACGCCGGCGCCGGCGGCCTTCAGTTGCACGGCAATGCCGTGCAGGGTGCTGCCCGTGGTCAGGACATCGTCGACCACCGCAACCGTTGCGCCTTCGATCGGGCGGGTGCAGGCATACAAGCCTGGCGCCTGGCGCAAGCGCTGGGCCCGCCGCATATGCGTTTGCCGTCCGCCTTCCTGATGGCGCACCAGCAAATGCGGATGGCAGCGCAGCGCCAGTTGCGGCGCCAGGTACCGGGCAAGCTCGGCCGCCGGGTTGAAGCCACGCTGCAAGACGGAGGCACGGCTGGCCGGCACCGGAACGAGGATTGTATTCCCTGGCAGCGCCGGCCTATGCCGCAGGACGGCGTCGGCCAGCACCACCGCCAGCATACGCGCGTGCGAGAAGCGACGCTCGGCCTTGAACTGGCGCACCAGCAGGTCGCCGGGCATGGCGTAATCGAAAGCCGCCACCACCCCATCGAAGGCGGGCGCCCGAAGCGCGCAGTCGGGGCAGCCCGCCGCCGTTTCGAGCGCCAGCCGGCACACTGGGCAACGCCGCGCCAGGCTTTGCATGGAATGCGTTACGTCGGCGCGGCAATCCGGGCAAAGCTGGCCGCCGCGCGCGGCGCCACGACACAAGGCACAGTCGGAGGGAATGCGGGCGGCCAGCGCAGCGGGCCAGTTGCGCCATGACGCCAGGCCCGCGGACAACACCCGCGAGCCCGCCAACTCGCGCCAGCGCCAAGTATGGGCCATAATAATAGGGATCCTCTTGAAGGCCGTGCCAGGCCGATTTTCATCCGAGCATCTAAGCACGATTCACCCGCCGTCGCCAGCAACGAGCCGCAAATATGTCACAGCCCCCCACCCTGGCCCTGAACCAGGCCCACGTCATACGACAATTCACCCGGCGCGCGCCCCTGGACGAAGCACAATTCCTTTACGGCGAGATCGCGCAGCGCATGCTGCAGCGCCTGAGCTACATACGCATTTCGCCCAGCGCCATCCTGGATGCGGGCTGCGGCGCCGGGCATGCGCTGGAACCCTTGCGCTCGCGCTATCCCAATATCGACTACACGGGGCTGGACGCCTGCCCCGCGCTCGTCGAAACCGCCATCGACCGCTACGCCGCCAAGCCCAGTTTGTGGCAAAAGCTGCGCAACAAGCCCACCCGCGCCCCGCATTTCGTGCAGGCCGACCTGGCCGAGTCGGGGCTGCCCCCCGAACAACTGGATCTGGTATGGTCGAACATGGCGCTGCATTGGCATGCCGAACCGCACCGGGTGCTTGGCGAATGGCGACGCCTGCTCAAGACCGGCGGCCTGGTCATGTTTTCGTGCCTGGGGCCCGGGTCGCTCAAAGAGGTGCGGCTGGCGCTGGAACAGGCCGGGCTGCAAACCGCAACGCCCGGCTTCGTCGACATGCACGACTTCGGCGACCTGCTCATCGAGCGAGGGTTCGCCGATCCGGTCATGGACCAGGAAATCATCACCCTTACCTACCGCAGCCCCGAAAAGCTGCTGAGCGATTTGCGGGTGCTGGGCGGCAACCCCGCCACGGATCGCAAGCGCAGCCTGGCCAGCCGCGCCTGGCGGCAGCGCTTGCTGGACGCGCTGGAAAAACAGCGGCACCTGGACGGCACCATACACCTGAGCCTTGAAATCGCCTACGGCCATGCCTGGCGTGCCGCGTCGGTGCGCAACACCCCGGGCGAAACCCGTATCTCGGTGGATTCCATCGTGCGCAACCGCCGGCCGGCTGAATAAACGCAGCGTGGTCAGCTGTGCTGCTTTTTGCGTGAAGCGTCGATGCCCAGCTGCTTGAGCTTGCGGTAAAGGTGGGTGCGTTCCAGCCCGGTTTTTTCCGACACGCGCGTCATGCTGTGGTTTTCGCGGCCCAGATGGTATTCGAAATAAATGCGCTCGAATTCGTCGCGCGCATCGCGCAAGGGTTGGTCGAGCGCAATGCCGCCAAGCAGGGAATTATTGGGTTCGGGCGCCGCGGGAGCTACCGCCGCCGCAGTTGGCGCCGCGACGGGAACGGTCGTGAGAGGCTGACCGTGTTCGGGATGGCGTTCGGGCATGCGCGCCGCCGCGGAAGGGACCACTGGGCGAGCCAGGCCCGCCGCGATCGTCTTGAGCAGCTTTTGCAAGGTAATGGGCTTTTCAAGGAAGTCGACCGCGCCGATGCGTGTGGCCTCGACCGCGGTATCGACCGTGGCGTGCCCGCTCATCATGATGACGGGCATGTCGAGCAGACCCTGCGAGCCCCATTCCTTGAGCAGGCTGACCCCGTCGGTGTCGGGCATCCATATGTCGAGCAGGACGAGGTCGGGCCTGGCGCGCAGCCGCGCGGCGCGCGCCTGCGCCGCGTTTTCCGCGAGCTCTACCGTGTGGCCTTCGTCGTAAAGAATTTCAGACAAAAGCTCGCGAATGCCTATCTCATCATCAACAACCAGGATTCTGGCCATAAAGCATCACCTATGTTTTTTCCGCATTATCGTTCCCTTGCGCCTGCGCGTCCAGCGAGGGAGAAGTACCGGCAAGACGTGTGAGGAGTATCGAGATACGCGCGCCCCCTTCTTTGCCATTTGCAATATCGATTCGGCCACCGTGCTCCTCGATAATTTTTTTCACGATTGCCAGGCCCAGGCCCGTGCCCGTCGCCTTGGTCGTGACGTACGGCTCGAACACGCGCGACATGACCTGGGACTCGAACCCCGGACCATTGTCCGAGACAGTCAGGCGCACCGCGCGCGACCCATCCTCGTCTTCGATGCCTGAGTTGGTAAGTTTAGTCTTTACATAAATTCTTGCATCGTCCAGCGCCTGGTTTTGCGTTGCCGCATCGCGCGCATTGGCCAGCAGATTATGAATGACCTGCCGCAACTGCGTGGGGTCGCCTTCGATTTGCGGCAGCCCGGCATCGAGACTTACTTCTATTTTGACACTATGTTTGTCATCGCGCACGGTGCCCTCGACAGGGTCCCAGCCATACAGCGTCAGGACATCGGCGATAAGCGTATTGATGTCGACAGTCTGCATTTGCGCCGGCGGCGTGCGCGCATACTCGCGGAAGTCGTCCACCATGTGCTTGAGCGAAGCCACCTGGTTCACGATGGTGTTGGTCGAACGCCTGAGCATGGCCGCATCCGCCTCGTTCAGCCTGTCGGCCAGCTTCATGGCCAGGCGCTCGGCCGAAAGCTGTATGGGCGTAAGCGGGTTCTTGATTTCATGGGCGAGGCGGCGCGCCACCTCGCCCCAGGCCACCGTGCGGCTGGCCGAGATGACTTCGCTGACGTCGTCGAACACCACCAGGTAGCCGTTGCCCCGGCCATCCACGCTGAGGTGGGTGCCGCGCGCCAGCAAGGTAACCGTATTTTTCTTGGTTTCGTTGTCGGTGGCCGCCTCGACCTCCAGCTCGAACTGCTGCTGCCAATAAGGCCGCTCGGACCCCACGGCGGCATGGGCCGCGAAGGCATGGCGTATGAGCTGGGCCAGCTTGAAGGCGCTGTCCACGGTTTCAAGCGGCCGCCCCTTCACCGAGCGCAAATCGGCGCGCAGGATGGACTGCGCGCCGTGGTTGAACATGCTTACCCGGAAGCCTTCGTCGAACACCAGGACGCCCGAGGACAGGTTGCTGAGCACGGATTCCAGATAGACATTGGAGCGCTCGAGCTGCAGGCGGTTGTTCTCGACCATGTGGCGGGCTTCGTCGAGCTGGCGCGTCATGGCATTGAACGAACGTGTAAGCTGGCCCACTTCATCGCGCTCGGGCGGCTCGGGCAAGGGCCGGTAGTCGCCCACCCCCACAGCCTGGGTTCCCGCCGCCAGGGTCAGCAAGGGGCGCACGAGGCGGCGCGACAACGCCAATGCCACGACGATGGCGGCGAACACCGCCAGGATCAGCGCCAGGGTAAGCGTTATGCCATACAGCTTGCGCAGCCCCTGGCGCGACAGGGCCAGTTCCTGGTAGTCGCGAAAACCCTGCTGCACCTGGTTGGCGTTGCGCGCGATCTGCTCGGGCACCGGCTCCACGACCTGCAGCCAGCGTGTATCGGGCGACACGCCCAGCGCCGACGAGGTGCGGTCAAGGATATTGATGGGCACGACCACACGCAGATGCAGCCCAGTCGCCGCCGGCGGTTCGCTGGCGCGCTTCTTGCCGCCGCCCACGTCGGCCTCGTCGGTTTCCGCCGCCGAGTAGGCCCGGGAGACACGCAGTTGATTCAGCACATGGGGCGGCGGCACATCGGGAATCAACTGGCTGTAGCTGGAGGTGGAAAAGGCGATCAGGCGGCCGTTGCCGCTGAACACCATGGCTTCGGCCACCCCGCTGGATTCGCGCAGGCGGGTGATGGCCACCGCCATGTCGGCGTCGCTGGTGTTGGCCAGCTTGCCGGAGATATCGCGCGCGCGCGCGTTCAGGTCGTTCAACTGGTTGTCCAGCGCCGCCCGCCCCAGATTGAGCCCGGCCTCCAGCGCGGTATCGACCCGCACGTTGAACCACGACTCGATGGAGCGCGACATGAACTGCACCGACAGCACATAGATGAGCGCCCCCGGCAGCACGCCGATAAGGGCGAACGACAGGGCGAAGCGCGCCGTCAGCCGCGCGCCGAACTGGCGCCGCCGCAACTGGCGCACCAGGCGGGCGGCCAGCACCACCACCCAGAAGATCAGCGTAATGGCGAAGACGCCGTTAAGCAGCAGCAGGACATCGTACTGCTGGGCGTAGCGCGAAGCGTTTCCGGTGGACCACACCAGCAGGGCAAGCAGCGCCAGGGCGCTGATGACCGCAGCACCCAGCGCGATGCGCAGCCCCCACCTCAGGATGGGTCGCGAGTGTCTTTTGAGATTGAAAATGAGAAATCTTTCCATGGAGTAGCCAGGGACCAGGCCTTGCTGTTGTAGGCATCGATCTGGAAGGGACGCGGCAGGCGTGACGTATCGAGCCGCACGCGAATGCGCCCGTCGTATTGTTCCCCGGCATCGAGGTCGGCCACGTCGGCGACCGCCCAGCCCCGGATATTGCGGATGGGCGCCAAGGCGTCGTCGAACGACGCTTCCGGCAGGGAGAGCTCGCCGGTTCCCACGCGCCATTGGCGCGTCAGGGCGTTATAGACCACGCGCCAGCTTTGGTGCTCGTCGACCAGGACCCGGTCGAACCACCACCAGCGCTTGGAGACGACCTCGACATCGACGGTGAAGTAAATGGGCACGCCCTTTTGCGCCGCGTTGCGCAGTTCCGAGCTGACCTCGAAGTCGACGTCGGCGTCGATATACAGCTTGCCGTCGCGCACGACGGGATCGACGCGGGTGACCTGTTCGGCGTCGACCTGCGCCATGACGCCTCCCGCCGAAAAGGCGAGAAAAACGCACAGCAAGAGGGAGAGCCATCTTCGCGCGGTCATGATGGCTCTATTTTCAACGACTTAGGCCTGTCGGGCAAACAAGGCATAGAAAAACCCATCGCTAGGAAAATCGTGTTCTCCGGATCCGGCCGGCAGCAGTTGGCCAGGAGCGGGCAGACGCACCGCATCGGCGTGGCTTTCCAAAAACCGCGAAGCCTGTTGCTCGCCTTCCTGCGGAAAAATGGAACACGTAGCATACAACAGGCGGCCGCCCGGCTTCACGGTCTTCCATAAAGCATTGACGATTTTGCGCTGCAAGGCGGCCGTTTTGGCAATGTCGCCCTCGCGCCGCAGCCAACGGATATCGGGGTGGCGGCGCACAATGCCCGAGGCCGTGCAGGGCACGTCGGCCAGCACGGCGTCGAAAGGCCGGCCGTCCCACCAGGCGTCCAGGTTCGAGGCGTCGGCGGCCTTGAGGACGACGCGCCCGCCACCCAGGCCCAGCCGCTCGAGGTTTTGTTCGACCCTGGCCAGGCGGCCGGCATCGCTGTCGATGGCCGTGAGGTCGATATCGGCCAGTTCGAGCAGGTGCGCGGCCTTGCCGCCCGGTGCGCAGCAAGCGTCCAGCACCCGCATGCCCGAGGCCGGGGCCAGCAATTCGGCGGCTTTCTGGGCCGAGGCGTCCTGCACCGACCACCAGCCCTGGGCGAAACCCGGTATGGCCTGGACGGGCTTGGATGCCGCCAGCGCGATGCCGGAGGCCCCGACGGCCCGGGCCTCGATGCCCGCCTCGTCCAGCGCCGCCAGCACCTGCTCGACCGTCGC
>NZ_DATMGA010000065.1:0-51836 GCF_035555955.1 Eoetvoesiella sp.
CCGTTCGTCAGTGAAATGTCCCGGCAGTACCCGCATGTGTCGCTGCGTGTCTTCGAGGGCGTCAGCAACGTTCTGCACGACTATATGTCCGCCGGGCTGCTGGACTTGTGCATCATGCCTTTCGACGGCGTTCCGACCAGCGGATACACACAGACGCCGCTGGTGCGCGACCCGCTCATCGTGGTGGGCACAGCCGCCGACGGCCTGCATCCCGACCGCCCGGTGTCGATCGGCGACCTGGACAGCAAAAAAATCATCCTTCCGGGGCGCAGCAACCCCTTGCGGCAGCAAATCGAACACGCCCTGCAGCGGCGCGGCATGACCTTCCGGCTGAGCGTGGAAACGGATTCCCTGAACCTGTGCATCGAATTCGCCCGCCAGGGTATAGGCATGACGATACTGCCCGCCTGCGCGCTCCAGCCGCAATGGATCGGGCCCGACGCCAGCTGGACCTGGCTGAAGGGCATTTACGTGACCTGGGCGCTATACAAGAATCAGACCCGCAGCCACTCCGAAGCCCTGCACGAAGGGGCCAGGCTGATCCCTTCGATACTGGCCAGGAGCTTTGCGACGCAAGCCTGGCCCGGAGCGGAATCCGCGGATCCCGCCGTCAGGTCCGGCGGCGAAGGCGGACTGCCCCGGGCCGCCCGACGGCAAAAAAGAAATCAATAACGGCCGGACAGCAGGCTGCCGGCATCCGGCACCTGGCGCTGCAGGCCCAGCACCTTCAGCATCTGGTACACCGTGCTGATGGCCGCCGTGGTCACCGGCAGGCCGAGCTGGTTTTCCACCTGCTGTACCGACTGGAACGAGGGCATTTGCACGCAGGCCGACAGCACGACGGCGTCGACGCCGCTGGTGTTCAAGCGCTTTACATGCTCGGCGGGGGCCAGGGGATTCTGGCGGCCCACTTCCAGGTTGTCGGGAATCTCCAGCGAAACGGCGTCGTGGACTTCAATGCCTTCGTTCTCGATGTAGTCGACCACCAGTTGGGTAAGCGGCTTCATGTAGGGCGTAAGAATCGATACCTTCTTGGCGCCCATGGCATGCAAGCCGTCGACCAGCGCGCCGGCGCTGGACACCACCGGGGCGGCCCCGCCATTGGCCGCGGTTGCCTCGTGCAGACGCTTTTCGGATTGGCGGTGATAGCCCAGGCCCATGCTCATGATGGCCACCAGGCAGGCATAGCCCAGCACATCGACGCGCGCGTCGGACAGCTCCAGCGCGCAACGGTCGGAGTCGGCGTCCATGGCCTTGAGCTCTTCGGCCGTGACTTTCTTCATGCGCATGCGGCTGGAATGGAAGGTGAAACGCTCGCTGAACATGGATTCGCGGCTGCGCAGCATGAGCGGAATCTCGGTTTCCATCGTGGTGTTGGAGCTGGGCACGATTTGGCCGATGCGGTAATTGCGAGACGTAGTATTGGACATATGGCGAGTACCTGAGAGAATAGTGATGGTAGGTTCAACCTATATCATCGGCCATCCAGACAGCGCATACCAATATGGAATTCGTCTTGCAAACCAACTTTTGCCTATAAAAGCTACGTGGAACTACGACAACTACGCTATTTCGTCGCGCTGGCCGAAGAGCTGAATTTCACCCGGGCCGCCGAGCGGCTGCACATTTCGCAGCCGCCGCTCAGCACGCAAATCGCGCAGCTGGAATCGGAATTGGGCGTCAAGCTGTTCCAGCGCAATAGCCGCAAGGTCAGCCTTACCGACGCCGGCGCCGTCTTCCTGCACGACATACGCCTCGTCCAGGGGCGGCTGCGCGAAGCCACGGAACGCGTCAAGCATGTGCACGCGGGCCTGGCGGGCCGCATAGAAATCGGCCTGTCGGGTTCCCACTTTCTGGGTCCATTGCCGAAATTCATCAATACCCTGTCCGACACCCATCCCGATATCGACGTCGTCCTGAACGAAATGGCGCCCAACGACCAGCTCGAGGCGCTGCGGGAACAACGCATCGACATCAGCATTTCGCGCCAATCGGTGGACGACGACCTGCTTTGCAGCCGCCTGCTTTGGCCCGACCCCCTGCTGGTTGCCCTGCCGCCGGGGCACAACCTGGCGCAACGCGAAAAACTGACGCTGGCCGAACTGGCGCACGAACGCTTCATCATGCTGCGGCGCGAAACCTCGCACTTCGCCGACCAGGTTTTCATGGCCTGCGCCGCGCGCGGCTTCCAGCCCAACGTCGTCCACAGCGTCGCCGAGGTTCCCGCCCAGCTAAGCCTGGTCATGGCCGGACTGGGCATCGCCCTGGTTCCCACCTCGACCCGCGGCCTCAAGCCCGAAGCCCTGGCCTTCTGCACGCTGGACGAGCCGGACATCCAGGCCCACGTCCACGCCATCGTGCGCAAAAACCACAAAAAAGCCGCCATCGACACCTTCCTGGCCCTGCTGCAAGCCCGCTAAGCCGCCCCGGCGGTCGCCACAACCCACGGACGCCCTCTCTACAGGCGTCCGAGACCCGAACACTACTTTCCTTTGCTCGCCTGGCACACGCCCGGCGCCGCGCTTGGGCGTTCTTGATTCCCACGGCCCATCAAGCGGGCAGATTGTATTGCTTCGCCTGCTGGCTTCTTCATCGGCCCCAAAAATCCTTCCAGCGCAGGAAAATAGTTCATACAGAACTAGATTCTGTATTTTGGCAGTAACTTTCATGACCGCAAGGCCTTGAGAATGCCAAAATCCAAAATAATCATCCGTAAATACCCTAATAAATAAAGTATTTCCTTGCCCGGAACAAAACAGCCATGCTAAAAAGCATTTGTTCTGTTTATTGAACTTAGTTCTACATAAAGAACAAACGAACAATCTGAATAAACGGCTGTACTGATGAACACCACCTCTCAAACACCCTCGACGGACAGTCTTCAGGATTTTGTCGAAACCATCCCGACGAACGAGCTTCCTCCCGGAAGCCTCAAGCGATTCGTCGCCGGAAACCGGGCCATCGCTCTGGCGAACATCGATGGAAACATCCATGCCTTCGAAGACCGCTGCCTGCATTGGGGGGTGCGCCTGTCCGACGGCTGCCTCGAAGAGAACGTGGTGCGCTGCCGGGCCCATGGCTGGAAGCACGATCTCGTCAAAGGAGAAGTCGCCGCTTCGGAACCCCCTGGCGACGAAGGCCGGCCGCTTGTCACCTTTACCACGCAAATCCGCGACGGCTTCATCTGGGTGGGCACAACCCCCCAACGCCGTCCCTGACCCATTACCGCCGCGTCACGCGGCACACAAAGCACTTGCTGCTAATCAACCGTAAGGAGAAGTTAAATGGAAAGCGCAGGCCAACTCAGCCATTCCGAAGTCATGGACATCGATACCTATTTCAAACGGCTGGTACAGCCCGAAACGCCCCCGGCCATCTGGCGCTGGGAAGATATCGTCAAAGTCATGGACGGCATGGAGCAAGACCCCAAACGCTATCCGACATACCGCCGCGCCGTTTGCCTGGTCAACAATTCCTGGGCCGGGGCGCCGGGCGCATCGCCCGCGATCTTCGCCGGTTTTCAGCGCTTCCGTCCCGGCGAGCACCTGCCTCCCCACAAGCACAACTCGGTGGCCCTGTACTACTGGGTTCAAGGCAAAGGGCGCGCCATCGTCAACGGCACCGAACTGCATTTCAAACAGGGCGACGTCATGACGTGTCCCGCCTGGAACGAGCACCAGTTTTTCAATGATGGCGATGAAGACCTGATCATGTTCTCCATCCACGACTTGCCGATCCTGGCGCAAATGCGCGCGCTGTTCTGGGAAGAACCCATGGGACAAGAAAACATCCAGCATATCGTCAAGTCCGAAGCCGCCTCCTGGAGCGCGGAGGAAACCGAGCAGGACGTGGCCAACCTCAAATCCATCCTCATCAAGACCGCTGCCTGACCCCTGCTTCCGGATGGCGTAGCCCCGCCTCGGACCACGCCATCCGGATCCCAATACCAGAAAGCGCCGCGCCACCACCGTTATTGAAGGGCTTCATCTTGAATTCATCGATCACTTTCCGAACTCACCCGCCGGCGGCGGGAACTCTGAGGCGACCCGGATCCGACGCCCCCTCGCCCGCCGTTGTCATTCTTCCCGCCGTGGCGGGCCTGAATCCTTATTGCGCCGCCGTTGCCGATGCCCTGGCCGAGCAAGGGTATGCCAGCCTGGCCATCGACTATTACGCCAGGCGAGGAGGGGCGCCCGACCTGGACAGCCGCGCCAAGGCCATCGCCGCCGTCGCGTCGCTGTCCGATACGGAAATCCTGGCGGACATCGAGGACGGCGCCCGTTATCTGGCGTCGCAACCCTATGTGGACGAGAGCCGGCTTGCCGTCCTGGGCTTTTGCGTGGGCGGAACGTATGCGCTTCTTGCCGCCTCTAGTATGGATATGTTCAGGTGCGCCATCACGTTCTACGGCCCCCCGAAATATAACGAGCTCAATGCCAATAAGCCGCTATCGCCCATGGATGCCATAGCGAATCTTAAATGCCCTTTGCTGGGCCACTACGGGGAGGCGGATACGCTGATTCCAAAGCAGCATGTCGAAGACCTGCGTACGAGGCTGGAAGCAAAACCGGCCGAAATCTATACCTACCCCGGCGCCGGCCACGCTTTCCACGAGGACTTCAGGCCCGAGGCCTATCGCCCCATTGCGGCCCAGGAAGCCTGGCAGCGCTCCCTGAGGTATCTGCACTGGTATTGCAAAAACTGATACGACACATGCAACCGCCTCGAAGCCGGATCCCCGGCCGGAGGGCGAATCATGGACACAAAACAAACTGGAGACAATTATGTCGCGCATTATCAATGTAGAAGACGTAATCGATGAACAAAAAATAGGGCGGTTCAATATCGTTCTGCTGATTTGGCTATTTCTGGTGTTGATGCTGGACGGCTACGACATTACGGCGGCCGCCTTTGCCGGGCCCGAGTTGGTCAAGCACTGGGGCGTGGCACGGGCCGACCTGGGCCCCATGCTAAGCGCCAGCCTGTTCGGCATTCTGATCGGCTCTTTCATCTTCGGGTATATCGGCGACCGTTTTGGACGCAAGATCGGCACCATACTTTCCTGCCTGGTCTTCGGGGTGTTTACCGTGGCGGTTGCGTGGTCGACCACGCTTGGCGAAATGGCGACGCTGCGCCTGCTTGCCGGCATAGGCATAGGTGGAATCTTCCCGAATGCCGTTGCCCTGAGCGCGGAATACGCCCCCAAAAGGCTGCGCGCAACCATGATCATCCTGATGTTCACCGGGAATACGGTGGGCGCGGCATTGCCGGGACTGGTTTCCATGCTGCTGGTGCCGACCCACGGCTTCCAGATCCTGTTCCTGGTCGGGGGCATCGCGCCTCTGGTTCTGGCGTTCTGTCTGTGCTTCGCCCTGCCGGAGTCCATCAAATTCCTGGCGCTGGACGAAAGCCGCAAAAAGCGCACCCTGCAAATGCTGCGCCGCCTGAAGCCGGATTTCGCCTTCGATGAAAGCGACCGCTTCGTCACCAATGAAGCGGCCGGCAGCAAATTCCATATCCGGCAACTGTTCGAAGGCAGGTTCGCGCTGGCAACCCCGCTGCTGTGGCTGTTGTTCGCCCTGAACCTGATGATCTTCTATTTCATCAACAGCTGGATGCCCACCCTGGCGGCGGCCGCCGACGCCCCCGCCGGCCACGGCGTGCTGGCGCTGACCATCTTCCTTCTGGGCGGAACCTGCGGAGGGCTGGCGCTGAGCCGGCTCGTCGACAAACAGGGCCTGAGGCCTATTTACATCATGTTCATCGTCGCCGTGCCGGTGGTCGCGTCAATAGGCTACCTGACCGTGGCATCGCCCGGGCTGCTGCTGGTTGCCGCTTTCATCGCCGGGTTCTGCGTGCTCGGCCTGCAATTCGGGCTGAACGCCACGCCGGGGCTTATCTACCCCACCTCGTGCCGCGCCAACGGCGCCGGATGGGCTTTCGGGGTCGGGCGCCTGGGCGCCGCGCTGGGCCCGCTCGTGGGGGGAATACTCATCGGGATGAAGCTGCCCATACAAAACCTTTACGTATTTGCCGCCCTGCCCCTGATCGTCGGCGCCATCGCCTGCTTCGTGCTCGACCGGGCTACCCGGCAAGCGCGGCAATCGTCGCCCCTCCCTCTTCCCATTATTGAAACCCAACTGGACTGAAGTCCCGCGCCCAGTCCACACGCACGGATTCCTTGCTCCAGGCAAGGGATCCGCCCCACCCGTTCAAGGATCCTGCATGAAAATCTGCCGTTTCAACGATAATCGATTAGGCATGGTCGAAGGCGACGCCATCGCCGACGTCACCCCCGCGCTTGCCGTCATCCCCCGGTATGGCTACCCTCTGCCCAATTTCGATCCTTTGATCGCCAATCTGGAACCGCTGCAAAAACGCATCCTGGAAATCCAGGCACAGGCCCCCCGCATTCCCCTGGCGCAGGCCACCCTGCTCAGTCCCCTCGCCAACCCCGGCAAAATCATCGCCGCCCCCGTGAACTACCAGAAGCACCTGGAAGAAGTGCTGAACGACAAAGACCTGCACCACGACGTGCGCATCAACCATATCCAGAAAGCCGGCTTGTTCCTGAAAGCGCCGAGCTCGCTCGTCGGCGCCGGCCAAGGGGTGGCCTTGCGCAAGCTGGATCGCCGGAACGACCACGAGGTGGAATTGGCCGTGGTCATCGGCAAGGCCGCCGACAACGTCAGCCGCGACGAAGCCCTGGACTACGTGGCCGGCTATTGCATCGGCCTGGACATCACCATCCGGGGCCCCGAGGAACGCAGCTTCCGGAAATCGCCGGACAGCTATACGGTTCTCGGGCCCTGGCTGACCACCCGGGACGACATCGCGGATCCCGGCCGCCTGGACCTGGAAATCTCGGTCGGCGGGGAAACCCGCCAGAAATCCAATACCTCGGATCTGATCATGGGTGTGGCGGACCTGATCGAATTCGCCTCGTCGTTCTACACGCTGCATCCCGGCGACGTCATCATCACCGGCACTCCCGCCGGCGTCGGGCCCATCCGGCCGGGTGACGTCATGCATGCGCGCATTCAGGGCCTGGGGGCCATGGATTGCGAATGCTACACTTTCCGCAAATGCTCCGGCGCCTGATCGTTACTCAACCACGCCCGAGCTTTTACGGCAATCAGCCAATCACCGAGCTTCCATGTCCATGCCGAATTCTTCCGTAATCGTTGACACAGCCCACAAAGTATCGACCATCGGGCTCGTCCCCGCGGTCGAGCGGGCCACCGCGATACTGAATTACCTGCAGGCCAATACCGATACGTCGGCGTGCACGGTGACGGGAATCGCCAAAGCCCTGAGCCTGCACAAAAGCAGTTGCAGCAACATCTTGCGCACCCTGGAATCCGCAACTCTCGTGGAATACGACCCGGACTCCAAATCCTATATGCTGGGCGCGGCGCTGATCGGGCTTGGCGCCACCGCGACCCGGCGGCGCGACATCCTGCAAATGGGCCAGCGCCCCATCGAGAACCTGGTGCGGCAAACCGGGCTAAGCTGCGTCACCTTCGCCCAGTTGCCCGACAAGAGCTTCCTTATCATCGCCCAGGCCGACAGCACCAAGGACGTCAAGGTCACCATCAATACCGGGCAATATTTTGCGCCCGGCACGCCGGCGCTTGCCCGGATCGCCATGGCCGGCATGACGACGGACGAAGTCGACGCCTACATCACCAGATACTGCCAGCCCCAGTTCACGGCCGTCACCAAAACCGAACGCGCGGCCATCTACCGCGAAATCGAAGCGATACGAACGCTTGGCTATGCCATCAGCCAGGGCGAATACTATGCCGGCAACACGGCCGTCGTCGCGCCCATCTTCACCGCGCAAGACGATGTCTGCCGCGGCATCGCCCTGATCGGCTTTACCAGCCAGATGAACAAGGACGACCTGCCCGCGCTGGGGGAAAAAGTAAGAGGCACCGCCCAGGCCATTACCCAGGCCGTCGGCGGGCACTATAAATTCCCGATTCAGGCCGCTGAATAACAAGCGGGCCCGACGAGGGCGAAGGCCTAGGGCCTGTTAACCCTTATTAAGGAGCCTCGTTAATGGCCCTGGCTGTCAGGCCGTGCCGTCCTTGACCGCCAGGCGCACGCATTCCAGCGCCTGCTCGACCGCCTTGGGATAGAGCTCGTCGTTGCGCCAGTACATGGACACCGACCCGAAGCCGTCCAGCGATATCGGCAGGATGCGCAGTATTTTCATATCGACCAGCATGACCGTCGCGCGGTGCGAGGCCGTGCCGATGGCGTCGCTGTTGTTGAGCAAGGTGATGTTGGCAATGACCGAATTGGACTCGATGTAGTGCGGCGGCAGGGTGTGGCCGGCCGCCGTCAGGGCGGCTTCCAGCGCGTTGCGGATCGGCGTGCGGCGCGGCCAGACGATCCAGCGGTAGGCCAGCACGTCGGCCCAGCCGATCTCCTCGCGCTCGAACAGAGGGTGCCCCGGCCGGGCCACCAGGTCGACGGGCTCCACGTACAGCACCTCGGTGCTGATGCTGGAATCATCGAACAAATCGTTGGCGCTGCGGCCTATGACGATATCCAGGTCGCCCTGCGACAGCAGCGACAGCAGCCTGTCCATGGTACCTTCCAGCAAGTCGATACGCAGATCGGGCATGCGTTCTGCAATGGCCAGGACAGCCCGGGGAGCAGCCTCGGAAGCCGCCGCCCCCGATGCGCCGATGGCCACCCGCCCGCCGCCGCCTTCGCGCAGCACGCCCATGTCGGCCACAGCGCGATCCAGTTGAGCATTGATGCGGCGGGCATGCCCGATAAGCGCTTCGCCATGCGACGTGGGAGTCAGGCCGCGCGCATGCCGCTCGAACAAGGTCAGGCCGATATCGCTTTCAAGCTCTTTCAGCCATTTGGACAAGCCCGGCTGGGTGGTATTGAGTAACGCGGCCGAGTGGCTGAGGTTTCGGGTTTGCGCCAGGCTGAGCAGAAACTTGAGGTTGCGCAGCCGGATGCGGTCGGTCCAGTCAGTTGCCATGCTGTCAGTTCGGTAAATGGAGAACCGCCCTAGCTTACGCCAGTCTCGGCATTTTCTCAGCGCCCGTCTTGCCATATCGGACAGAAATGGCTACATTATCGAAAATGAAGGATATTTTATAAAATCTTTTTCCGAGACAGCCATGACTACTGCTACCCGCGCCAATTATCGTGAAGACGTCGCCGGACGCGCCAACGTCGAAGATACCCCAGAATTGCTCGCCTATTACAGCGAACTTGAAAAACACCAGACCGGAGCCCTCTGGACCGTCGCCAACAAGATCGAGCCCTGGCAGCCCAAATCCAGTTCCGTGCCGGTGCTGTGGCGCTACCGCGACCTGCGCGAACATGTGCTGCGCTCGGCCGACCTGGTCTCGCCCGAAAAAGCCGGACGCCGCGTGGTCTACCTCAACAACCCTGGCCGCCAGGATGTCGCGGCGGCGGTGGGCTGGCTGTACTCGGGCCTGCAAACCATGCGTCCCGGCGAATTGGCCTCGGCGCACAAGCACTCGGCCAGCGCGCTGCGCTTCATCATGGAAGGCAGCGGCGCCTACACCATCGTCGACGGCCACAAAATGACGCTCGGCGCCAACGACTTCGTGCTTACGCCCAACGGCACCTGGCACGAACACGGCGTCAGCGAGGACGGCTCCCAATGCATCTGGCAGGACGGCCTGGACATTCCGCTGATGAACGCCCTGGAAGCCAATTTCTTCGTCGTCCACCCCGAACTGAACCAAGCCGTAACCTATCCCGTGGAAGACACCACGGCCGCCTGGTCGGCCGGCACCGGCCTGGTTCCGGCCAACGACACCTGGGCGCACGGCTACTCGCCGCTGTTCAAGTACGAATGGGAGCCCACCTACGAAGCTCTGGTGCGCTATTCCAAGGTGACCGACGGTTCGCCGTTCGACGGCATCATCATGAACTACATCAACCCCAAGACGGGCGGCCCCGTCATGCAAACCATGGGCGCCAGCATGCAGCTGCTGCGCCCGGGCGAGCACACCAAGGCCCACCGCCACACCGGCAGCTTCCTGTACCAGGTCGCCAAGGGCAAGGGCTACTCCATTATCAACGGCCAACGCTTCGACTGGCAGGAGCACGACATCTTCTGCGTGCCTTCGTGGATGTTCCACGAGCATGCCAACGCCAGCCAAAGCGAAGACGCCTGCCTGTTCTGCTTCAACGACATGCCCGTCATGAATTCCCTGGGCATCTACCGCGAAGAAGCGCTGGCCGAAAACGGCGGCCATCAAAAGGTCTAGCCGCAACCATCCGCATCGTCGGCGCAGCCGCGCCGGATGCGCGGCCCGGCCGGCCAGGCCGCACGCCAATACCTGTATTTCAATCCGGGCCCATCCACAAGCCCACAAGCATTCAAAACAAAGGAAGAACTCATGCGTTTAGTCACATACCGCGCCAATGTCCTGGAAGCCGCCCATCTTGGCGCTCTGGTCGACAACATGGTGGTCGACCTGGAACACCTTGGCGCGCTCAATGGCGTCGACCTGCCCGGCGACATGCTGGAATTCATCGACCGGGGCCCAAGCGCCGTCAAGACGGCCACCATGCTGCTGGAACAGAACCGCGCAAACTGGCCCGTGGGCACAGCGGTTCCCGTGCAGAACGTCAAGCTGCTGGCCCCCATTCCCCGCCCCCGCAAGAATATTTTCGGCATCGGCCTGAACTATGTGGAACACGTCGAAGAATCCAGCCGCTCGCTGGATACCTCGGCCGACCTGCCCAAGCAGCCCATCATCTTCACCAAGCCGCCCACCACCGTCATCGGCCCGGGCGACGCCGTGCAGCACAATGCCAAGCTGACCCAGCAGCTCGACTGGGAAGTGGAACTGGCCGCCATCATCGGCACGCAAGCCACGCGCATCGAAGAAAAAGACGCGCTGTCGCACGTATTCGGCTACAGCATCACCGTGGACATCAGCGCCCGCGACTGCCGCCGCGCCGGCCAATGGGTGTACTCCAAGGGCATGGATACCTACGCGCCCCTGGGGCCCTGCATCGTCACCGCCGATGAAATCCCCGACCCGCAAACCCTGGACCTGTGGCTGACCGTCAATGGCGAGATCAAGCAAAAGTCCAACACCAAGTTCATGCTGTTCAATGTGGCGCACCTCATCACCGACATCAGCGCCGGCATGACGCTGGAACCCGGCGACATCATCGCCACGGGCACGCCTTCCGGCGTGGGCGCGGGGCGCACGCCGCAGGAATGGCTGTGGCCGGGCGACGTCATCGAAGCCCATATCCAGGGCATCGGCAGCCTGCGCAATCCGGTCGTCGCCATCTAACGCGCTGCAGCCATCGCCGAACCCGTCAATCACGCAAGGATAGCCATGCTCAACCTTCCCAACGTCAAGGTCGCAGCCGTTCAGGCGGCGCCGGTTTTCCTGGACACCCAGGCAACCATCGACAAAGCCTGCGCGCTCATCGAGCAAGCTGCGCAGAACGGCGCGTCGCTCGTCGCATTTCCCGAGGTGTTCGTCGCCGGATACCCCTACTGGAACTGGATCATGACGCCCGTGGAAGGCAGCCCATGGTTCGACAAGCTGTGCCGCAGCGCCATCGAGATCCCGGGGCCTGAAATCCATCGGGTCGCCCAGGCCGCCAAGCAGCACGGCGTGCACGTCGTCATCGGCGTGAACGAGCGCAACAAGAACGGCATCGGCACGCTGTACAACACGCTGGTCTTCATCGGGCCGGACGGCAAGCTGCTGGGCCGGCACCGCAAGCTCATCCCCACCTGGGCCGAGAAGCTCACCTGGGCCAACGGCGACGGCGCCTCGCTGCGGGTGTACGACACGTCCATCGGCAAGCTCGGCGGGCTGGCCTGCGGTGAGAACACCAACACGCTGGCGCGCTTCAGCCTGCTGGCCCAGGGCGAGCTGCTGCACGTGGCCAGCTACATCTCCCTTCCGGTGGCGCCTCCCGACTACGACATGGCCGAGGCCATCAAGGTGCGCGCCATGGCCCACTCGTTCGAGGGCAAGGTGTACACCGTGGTGTCGTGCTCGACCATCTCGGATGAAATCATCGCCGCGTTCACGCCCAGCACTCCCAATGCCGAACAGCTGCTGCGGCGCAAGAACAGCGCCTTCTCGGGCGTCATCGGCCCGGACGGGCGCCTGATCGGCGAACCGCTCATCGACCAGGAAGGCATCGTCTACGCGGACGTCGACCTGGGCAAGTGCATCCAGCCGCGCCAAATGCACGACATCGTGGGGCATTACAATCGCTTCGATATTTTCGACCTGCGCGTCAACCGGCGCACCCAGCAGTCGGCGTCGTTCTCGGATCAGTCCGACAATGCATCGCTGGACTACGACGAGGAATCCGCCACCCGGGCGCAGGCATTCGACAACCTTGCCAATACCGCAAAATGATACTTCCCGCCGCCAATGCATCCGCCGCCCCGGAAAAAGCGCCAACCCTGGCGGAACAAGCCTATCAGGGCCTGAAGCGCGACATCATGTCCGGCGAGCTGGCTCCCGGCCAGGCATTGCGGCTCGAATTCCTGAAGCAGAAGTACCAGCTCAGCTTTTCGCCGCTGCGCGAGGCGCTCAACCGCCTGCAAAGCGAACGCCTGGTCGATGCATTCGCGCTCAAGGGCTTTCGGGTCTCGCCGCTGTCGGTCAAGGAAATGCGGGATTCCATCGACACCCGCATCTTCGTGGACTGCGAGGCGCTGAAGCGCTCCATCGAGCGCGCCTCGGATGAATGGGAAACACGGATCGTGGCGGCGCTGCATGCGCTGGACATCGCAACACAACGCCGCAATGGCGGGCAGGCGGGCGAAGATCAATACGATGTGATCGAGCAGCGCCACCTGGCCTTGCACCAGGCGCTGGTGTCGGCATGCGATTCGCGCTGGCTGCTGGATTTCTCGGCCCGGCTGTACGTGCAAACCGAACGCTATCGGCGTCCGATGCTGGCGAACACGGCCGGCTATGGGGCGCAGCGGGATGTTTCCAACGAGCACGAGCAGATCGTCGCGGCCACGCTAAAGCGTGACGTGGCGGCCGCCACTTCGCTATTGGCGGCTCATTACGAGAAGACAGCCTCCCTGATCGAGAGCTCGCTGACCGAGGCGTGACACGATTGCCTTCCTGGCCCGTGCAGCGGTTTTTAACACACGGGCGGCGGGGAGGCTGTGCCGCGCCGGCCCTCGTGACCGGTTCGGCGCACCAAGCGCCGAACACCGCGTCGTCCCGCTCGTCCGCCCCTCCGGGCTCCCTTCGCGGGCGCCTCGCTCGGCCCCGCAAGGGCCATCGCAGCACAGCCTCCCCACCACCCGCTGCAATATCGTTGTGCGTCTCATTGCCGGGACGCTTGGCGTGCTTGGCGTTTTGGCGTACCACTGACCAAAAATTGAAAGACCTCATGCGCCCGCCCGGCGCGGCCCGCCTGCCGGGCCGCTTGGGCATTGAAATTGCGCAAAGCCAAGCATAAGCTCGGCCTGGCACCAGCACAGCCCCATCTAAAGCAAGCCAAAGGCGAAGGCAGGCCCGCAGGGGGCCTGCCGGGAGCCGGGCGCAGCGATGCCTTCTTCGACCAGCCGAAAACCAGCAACGTGATCGCACAAACACAAAAACCAGCGGCATCAAAACACCGGCCGACGGACATCAGCAAAACGACGAGCTACTCAAATGCAGTGGTGTCGGGGCTGGGCTTCGATTTTCCGACTTTCGGGGCTGAGCGAGCCGGAAGCGAAGGGAGCCCGAAGGGGCGGACGAGCGAGGCGATGCGGTGTTCGGCGCGCGGGGCGCCGAACCGGTCACGAGGAGGAAAATTGAAGCCCAGCCCCGGCGCCACGGATCAAAAACGCTCGACACCACGGATTAAGAACACCCGCCATCACCAGACAAAACCCAAGCACCACGAATCAAAAGTTCTTTGATACGCTAGATAGCCAGCCTGTCAACGACGATCCCGCAGCCGGCTCCCGCCAACGCAGGAATCAAACCCCCAGATACTGGTTGACCAGCTCCGGCTGCTCCATAAGCTCTTGCGACGTGCCGTTCCAGACGATGCGGCCTTTTTCGATCATGTGGTGGCGATCCACCAAATGCCGCATCTCTTTCAAATTCTTGTCGATCAACAGAATCGTCTGGCCCTCGGTCTTGAGCTGATGCAGGCAGGCCCAGATCTCCTGGCGGATGACGGGCGCCAGCCCTTCCGTGGCCTCGTCCAGAATCAACAGCAACGGGTTGGTCAGCAAGGCCCGGCCAATGGCCAGCATCTGCTGCTCGCCCCCCGAAAGCGTGCGCGCCGATTGCGTGCGGCGCTCTTTCAGGCGCGGGAAAAGCGCAAACACCTTGTCCAGCGTCCAGTTGCCATTGTGATCGTTGCGCTCCGTCGCCACCAGGTTTTCCTGCACCGACAGCGACCCGAACACATGCCGCCCTTCCGGCACCAGGCCAAAGCCCAGCCGGGCAATACGATGCGGGCGAAGGCCGTTCAGCACCTTGCCGTCGAATTTGACCTGGCCGCCGCGGATGGGCAGCATGCCCATCAAGGTGCGCACCGTGGTGGTCTTGCCCATGCCATTACGGCCCAGCAAGGAAACCACCTGGTGGGTGGGGACTTCCATGTTCACGCCGAACAGGACCTTGCTGGCCCCGTAGCCCGATTGCAAATCTTCCGCCTGCAACATCAACCTTCTCCCAAGTACGCTTCGCGTACAGCCGGATGCTCGCGCACCTCGTCGGGCACGCCCGTAAAGATGGGCTGGCCGTACACCAACACGGTAACGCGGTCGGCCAGCGCAAAAACAATGTCCATGTCGTGTTCGACCAGCAGCATGGCGTACTGCCCCTTCAGCCCCTGAAGAATGTCCTTCATGAGCAGGGACTCTTCAGCCCCCAAGCCCGCCATGGGCTCGTCCAGCAGCAATACCGACGCATTCAGCGACAAGGCAATGGCCAGCTCCAGCTGGCGCTTTTCGCCATGCGCCAGCTCGCCCACTTTTTCGTTGGCGCGGTGCGCCAGCCCGACTTTGGCCAAGGCCTCGCGGGCCGGCTCGCGCAACGCCGGATCCTTGCGCGCATTGCGCCACAAGTTATAGCGTACGGACGACTGCGCCTGCACCGCCATGGCCACGTTGTCTTCGGCGCTGAATTCGTTGTAGAGCTGGCTGATCTGGAAGGAACGAGCCAGTCCGACCGAGGCGCGCTTGTACGCCGGCAGCCGCGTAATGTCGCGCCCGTCCAGCAATACCTGCCCCGAATCGGGGAACATCTCGCCGCTAAGCTGCGAAATGAGCGTAGTCTTGCCTGCCCCGTTGGGGCCGATCAGCGCGTGCAGTTCGCCCTGGCCCACGGTAAGGCTGGCGTCGTTGGTGGCAACCAGAGCGCCAAAGGCTTTGCGCAGGTTGCGGATCTCGAGTTTTGGAGGCTTTACGTTAGTCATAGTTTTTGCTTCCCGCCAGCCAGCCAAACAATCCCCGCTTGGCGTACAGCACTACCAGTATCAATATCGGACCCAAAAACAGCATCCAGTTTTCCGTCCAGGCCGTCAAGGTTTGCTCCAGGCCCAGGTAAACGGCCGCACCCAGTATGGGGCCGTAGATGCTGCCCATGCCGCCCAGGACGATCATGGCCATGAAGTCCCCGGACTTGAGCCAGGCCGCCATGTCGGGGCTGGCATACAGGGCGTAGTTGGCCCACAGCGCGCCGGCCAGGCCGGTGCCCGCCGCCGAAATCACGAAGGCGGTCAGCTTGTAGCGCATGGGGGCGTAGCCCAGATTGATGTTGCGCCGCTCGTTCTGCTTGAAGCCGCGCAGTACCATGCCGAAGGGCGACTGGACGATGCGCCGGCACACCCAGACCCAAATGGCCATCAGCGCAAAACACACGTAGTAAAAGACCGTGGGATCTTCCAGGTCGATCCAGGGCATCACGTTGCGGGCTGTCACGGACAAGCCGTCGTCGCCGCCGTAAAGCACCAGGCCCACCAGCACGAAATACAGCATCTGGGCAAAAGCCAGCGTGATCATGATGAACTGCACCCCCGAGGTGCGCAGCGACAAGAAGCCCATGATCAGCCCGACGACCGCCGCCAGCACCATGGCCAACGGCCAGATGATGAGCGCGGAATGCGAACCGGCCCAGCCGAAAATGGCGTCGCCCGCGTCCATGTGGAAGCCGATGATAGCCACTACGTAGCCGCCGATCCCGAAGAACGCGGCGTGGCCGAAGCTGATCATGGCCCCGTAGCCAAGTACGAGGTCGAGGCTGACGGCCGCCAGCGCATAAATGACGAAGCGCGTCGCCATGTTCGTGATGAAGCTGTTGCTGGTGACGTCCGCAATAAACGGCACCAGCAGCAACAAAACGAAGATGACGCCGACAATGAGGTTTTTTCTGTTCATGTTGACTATCTTTGCGCCGGAATAAGGCCGCGCGGCTTCACCAGCAACACAATGGCCATGAGAATGTAGATGCTGGCCGATACCAGGCTGGAGCTGACCGAGTCGCTGTATTGCGGCGGCAGCAGATGCGACATCCAGATAGGAATGTAGGCCCGCCCGATGGTATCGGTAATGCCCACCAGCAAGGAGCCCAGCAGCGCGCCGCGCACCGACCCGACGCCCCCCACCACGATGACCACGAAGGTGGTGATGAGCACTTTTTCGCCCATGCCGATTTCCACGGCCAGCAGCGGAGCCGCCATGACGCCGGCAAAGCCGCAAAGCAGGGCGCCCAGCGCGAACACCAGCATGAACAGCCGGCGGATGTTCACACCCAGCGCTTCGACGGTTTCGCTGTCGTCCGCCCCGGCGCGCACCAGCATGCCCACCTTGGTCTTGGAAATGAGAAACCACATGCCCAAGGCAACCAGCACGCCGGCGCCGATGAAGGCCAGGCGCATGATGGGGTAGTTCAGTCCGGGCAGAATCGGCACCGAGCCCGAGAACATGGGGGGAATCGCCACGAAGGGGGGGCTGCGCCCGAAAACCATGGTGACCAGCGCGTTGGTGAACAGCAGGACGCCCAGCGTGGCCAGCACGTGGTCGAGGTGTTCGCGGTGGTACAGGCGGCTGATGACCAGCCGCTCGACGATGAGCCCGTAAAGGCCTGCGCCCACCACCGCCGCCAGAATCGCCACGGTGAACGAGCCGGTGGCGGCGACGGCCATGGCCGCGCAAAACGCGCCCACCATGTAGAACGAGCCGTGCGCCAGATTGACGACATTCATGATGCCGAAAATCAGGGTCAGCCCGGCCGACAGCAGAAAGAGCAGGGCGCTGTATTGCAGGCCGTTCATGGCCTGCTCAACCAACATATACATAGCAGTGTCCGGTATGCTTTGCGCCTGCCGGGAGGACGCATCCCCCGGGCAGGCGCAAAGCAGGGCTTTAACTAGGCTTACTTATCCATCTTGCACAAAGAGGCGTAAGGGTCGCCATGATTCTTGACGATGACGTTCAAGGGTTTGTAGTCCAGCTTGCCTTCGGCGTTAGGCTCGACCTGCACCAGATACCAGTCCTGGATGGGGTACTGGTTGGGGCCGAACTTGAAGTTGCCGCGCACGCTTTCGAAGTCGGCCTTGCGCAGCGCCGCACGGAACTGGTCGGGCTTGCCCTTGAGGTCGCCATTGACGGCCTTGAGCGCCGAGCCGATCAGGCGTGCCGTGTCGTAGGACGTGGCCGCGTACACCGTAGGACGACGGTTGTAGGCCTTTTCGAACGCAGCCACGAACTGCTTGCTGGCGGCATTGTCCTGCGAGGCCGTCCATTGTGTGCTCAGGTAATAGCCCTGGCCCGCCTGGCCGGTGGCGGCCAGCATGCGGTCGTCCATGGAGTACAGCGGGGTAACCATCTTGATGGTCTTGTTCAGGCCCGAATTGGCGAACTGCTTGGCAAAATTGATGCCGGCGCCGCCGGGCAGGAATTCGAAAATGCCGTCGGGATGCAGCGAACGGATGCGCGCCAGTTCAACCGAAAAGTCGGATTGGTCGAGCTTGGTGTAGATTTCGGCCAGAATTTCGCCCTTGTAGGCGCTCTTGAAACCGTGCAGGGCATCGCGGCCCGCCTGGTAGGCCGGCGCAATGAGCACCATTTTCTTGACGCCCAGCTGATTGGCCGCCATGGCGGCGGTATCGCTGTACGAGTCGTTCTGCATGGCCACCGAGAAGAAATTGGGGTTGCAGGCCTTGCCGGCGAAGTTGGAGGCGCCAGCGTTCAGGCTGACGTAAAAACCGCCGTCTTTCACGACGCTCGGCGCCACGGCAACCAGAACGTTCGAAAAGTTGATGCCCGTGAACAGGCGCACGCCGGACTGCAGCATTTTTTCGGCCGACTGCTTGCCCGAGCCGGGCTTCAGGCCATCGTCCTCGATCAGGACGTCCACCGGCACGCCGCCCAGCTTGCCGCCGTCTTGTTTGACCGCCAGCATGAAGCCGTCGCGCTCGTCTTCGCCGATATAGCCGGCGGGCGTGGACAACGTGGTGATGAAACCAATTTTTACGGGCTCTTGCGCGGAGGCGACGCCGCTGGCGCATAGCACGGCTGCTGCAAAGCCGCTCAAAGCTAGTTTACGAAGCATGTTATCTCCTTGATTTTCACCGACATTTATCTGGATGCGTCGGTGATGTTAAACGAATCTTTCGAACTCCAGGACTTTCCATAGAAATCGGAATGCCATGCATTTCGAATCCCAAATGGTGCGCAACGGATTTAAAGGGTCAATATTTTCGAAAGTTTATATGTTTTTATAAAAAGCAACAAGAAAGGGATGGACAACCACCACTGCGGGACTACGCAGCCGGCAATGAAATGCCGGCGGTCAATGCCGTGAATCCAGGCCCGCTCCCGGATTCCGGCCAAAATCTCGCCGACGGCCGAAGCCCGACCCGTCAACGAGGCTCGAGACAGTTTTCCTTGCGCCAGCCGTACAGCCACTCCAGTCCGCTATAGAACTGTTCTTGCGACTTGCCCTTCCAGAGCAGGTTCCGGACTGTCCGCTCGACGCCCTTGGCATGGTAGATGCGGCCCATTTCGCGGGTGGACCACACCACACGCGCAGTACGGGGAACCCGCAGCGATTCGTAAAGCCTGAAGGCGGCGTCCAGGTCGCCCTGGCACCGGCCCACCGCCTCGCCCAGGGTCACGGCGTCTTCCAGGGCCATGCAGGCGCCTTGCGCCATGTACTGGGCCATGGGATGGGCGGCATCGCCCAACAGGGTGCACCGGCCGCTGCCCCATTCGTCCACGGGGTCGGCGTCGGCCGTGGCCCAGCGCCGCCAGGAGGTAGGACGGTCGAGCATCTGGCGCGGGCGCGCATGGATGCCTTCGAAATAGGAAAGCACTTCTTCCTTGCTGCCGTCGGTCACGCCCCACTCTTCCTGCTCGCGGCTATGGAAGGTAACGACCAGGTTGTACTGCTGACCGCCGCGCAAGGGGTAATGCACCAGGTGGCAGCGGGGGCCGGCCCACAGCATGGGCGCGTTCACCCGCAAGTCCTCGGGCATGTTTTCCAGCTCGACCACGGCGCGGTACACCACATGGCCGGTTACCCGGTGGTGGCGGCCGATGGTCTTTTCGCGAACCACCGACTTGACCCCGTCGCAGCCCACGACGGCATCGGCGCTATAGACATTGCCGTTGGTGTCGACAACCTCGACGCCATCCGCCTTGACCTTGACGTCGGCCACGTGCGTGGACGTCTTGAACCGGATAAGGGGGTCATGCTGAACCGCTTCGAGAATCGACAAGTGGATGTCGGCCCGATGGATGACCCCGTAGGCGCCGCCGAAACGCTTGCGGAATTTCTCGTCGGTCTCGATGCGCACGACCTCGGTGGCATCGACCGCGTCCATCATGATGATGTGGTCGGTAAACACCGCGCGCCGGCGCGTGGCTTCGCCCGCGCCCAGGGCATCCAGCGCATTGAAGGCGTTGGGCCCCAACTGGATGCCGGCGCCGATTTCACCGATGTGCGCGGCCTGCTCGAGCAGCAGCACCTCGATGCCCTGCCGGGTCAGGGACAACGCAGCGGCCAATCCGCCAATGCCCCCACCGACAACAATAATTTTTTGCTTCGATTTTTGTCCAGTCATTTTCGTCTTCCACATTCAAGTCCGGCGCGCCGCGATATCGGCCACAACCAGCATGAACCCGGGCATTGCCCATGCCCGGATTTCACAACGCACTATTTCTGAAAATCAGGCTGCTGCGCAGGCGCGGCTTTCTGGAAAGCCGGCAGCGCGTTGCAATGCTCGTACACCGCCATGATGCGCGGAAACTTCTGCACATCGCAGCCCATGCGCAAGGCATTGGCCACTTGCGGCACCAGGCAGCAGTCGGCCAGCGACACCTGGCCGCCAACGCAATACTGCCCCGACCCGGTGCGCTCGAGCAGGGCTTCCAGCGAGGTAAAGCCTTCATCGATCCAATGGTGATACCACTCGTTCTTTTTCTCGTCGGAAACGCCCAGCTCCTTGACGAGATAGCGCAACACCCGCAAGTTGTTCAACGGATGCATATCGCAGGAAACCAGGTTGGCGATCTCGAGCACCCGGGCGCGCGGCTGAGGCTCCTGGGGAATCAGGCGCGGCTCGGGAAACTTGTTGTCCAGGTAGTCGATGATGGCCATCGACTGGCCCAGCTGAAAGCCGTCGTCGTCCAGCAACGGCACGCTGGCGCTGGGGTTCTTGGCCACGTAATCCGCTTCCTTTTGCTGCATGACGCGGATGTTGACGGGATGAAAGTTGTAGTCCTGGCCCTTTAGCCCCATCACGATGCGCACACGGTACGACGTGGAGCTATTGAAGAAGCTGTACAGATCCATGTTTACACCACTTTGACGGTGATGCTGCCCAGGCCCTCGACCGAACCCACCATGGTCTGGCCGGCCACGACGGGGCCGACGCCTTCGGGGGTGCCGGTGTAGATGATGTCGCCTTCTTCAAGCTTGAAGTACTTGGACAGGTAGCTGATGGTTTCGGCAACCGACCAGATGAGCTTGTCCAGGCTGCTGCCCTGCTTGCGCGTGCCATCGACGTCCAGCGTAATGGCGGCCTTGTCGATGTTTTGCACCGAGGCGGCGGGATGGATGGGGCCGATGGGGCCGCTTTGGTCGAAAGCCTTGCCCAGTTCCCAGGGGCGGCCCATTTCGCGCATTTTCATTTGCAGGTCGCGGCGCGTCATGTCCAGCCCGACCGCGTAGCCCCAGACATGGCTCAGCGCGTCTTCGACGCTGATGTTCGAACCGCCCTTGCCGATGGCGGCGACCAGTTCGATTTCATAGTGGTAGTTGGAGGTTTCCGAAGGATAGGGGATCTCCAGCGTTTCGCCGTAGGCAACGGGAATGACCGCATCGGCCGGCTTGCAAAAGAAGAACGGCGGTTCGCGATCGGGATCGAAACCCATTTCACGGGCATGGGCGGCATAGTTGCGGCCCACGCAATACACGCGGCGTACGGGAAAGGTATCGCTGCTGCCGACGACGGGCACGGCAACGGTGGCGGGAGGAGTCACGACGTATGACATGGGTGTAGACCTCTTGAAAACGGGAATGGGGAAATGCCGGTTATATGCTCAGCGCAGGAAACGACTTCGACGGCAAGTTGTGCCTGGCCCAATGACATTCCTGGCGCCACAAAGACGCGGGCCGCCGGAATAGTCACAGCGGCCCGGCTCTGGCAAACGCCCAGTTTCGTGGCGCACAGGCTGCTTAGCCTGACTATACGGTTTTTGAGCGATTCTGTGTGGGTTTTGGTATACGATTATTTATGAAATATAAATATGAAACATACAATAAATTACATACCGAACTGGCTTAGCCTTCATTTTTCCTGCCTCAAGCCAGCCCCGCCTCGCGCAATTTCATCAATTGCTCGGGCGTCACGCCAATGGATTCCAGCACTTCTTTGGTGTGCTCGCCCAGCTTGGGTCCCAGCCAGGCGGTCTTGCCCGGCGTGGCGCTAAGCTTGGGCACAATGCCCGGCAGGTCGATGGGATTGCCATCGGGCAGTTGAAACCGCTGGATCATGTCGCGTGCGCGGAAATGCGCGTCGTTGTAGATGTCTTCGGCCGTATAGATGCGACCGCACGGCACGGAAGCCGCTTCCAGCACGCCGAGTATGGTTTCCAGGTCGTGCCTGCCCGCCCATTCCTGGATGGCGTTGTCCAGCATTTCGGTGTGGCGCACGCGCCCGTCGTTATGCTCCAGTTCGGGATTGTCCGCCAGGTCCTGGCGCCCAATTGCCGCCATCAGGCGCTTGAAGATACCGTCGCCATTGCCGGCAATGACGACATAGCGTCCGTCGCCGCACAAATAGGTATTGGAAGGCACGATGCCCGGCAGCGCGGCGCCGGTGCGCTCGCGCACGTGGCCCGTCATGGCGTATTCGGGAATCAGGCTTTCCATGACCGCCAGCACGGCTTCGCTCAGCGCAACGTCGATGAATTGGCCCTTGCCGCCGTTGGCCTTGAGGTGATGCAGGGCCATGAGCACGCCGATGACGCCGTACAGGGATGCCAGAGTGTCGCCCAGGCTCACGCCCACGCGCACCGGCGCGCGGTCCTGGAAGCCCGTTACATAGCGCAGGCCGCCCATGCATTCCGCAATGGCGGCAAAGCCCGGCCGATGGCTGAACGGGCCCGTCTGCCCATAGCCCGAAACGCGCAGCATGATGAGCTTGGGGTTGACCGCCGAAAGCTGCTCCCAGCCCAGGCCCCATTTCTCCAGCGTGCCGGGCCGGAAGTTCTCGATGACGACGTCGGCTTCGGCGGCCAGCTTGCGAACGATTTCCTGCGCCTCGGGCGACTTCAGATCCAGGGTCACCGATTTTTTATTGCGGCTTTGCGCATACCACCACAGCGACGTGCCTTCGTGCAGTTTGCGCCAGCTGCGCAAAGGGTCGCCCCCTTTCGGGGACTCGATCTTGACGACGTCGGCGCCGAACTGGGCCAGCAGGGCGCTGGCATAGGGGCCGGCAATCAAGGACCCAAGCTCAAGAACCCTGACGCCCGCCAAAGCCTGTTCCTGTTTCGCTTCCCGGTTTGATTCCTGAGCTGTCTGAGTCATTGCTTGATCCTGTTTGAGCGAAGGGCGGCATCTCGCCGGCCTGGGCAAATATACGTAAAACCGCAAACCATGCGGCATCCATTATAAGTAGCGCGAACGCCGGATACCGAGGCACCCGGATCGCCCGGCATCAGGCGCGTTCGAACAGCCAGGGTTCTTGCCGGCGGCGCTGCGCCTCGTAGGCGCGGATTTTTTCAATGGCGGACAAGGTAAGGGCAATGTCGTCCAGGCCTTCCAGCAAGCTGCGCTTGCGCGCGGGCTCGATATCGAATTTCCACGCTTTTCCCGACGGAGCCCTGACCGTCTGCGTGGGAAGATCGATCGACAAGCGGTAGCCCACGTTGCGGCTCACGGCATTGAACAATTCGTCCACGATGGCCGTGTCCAGCACAATGGGAAGCAGGCCGTTCTTGAAACAATTGCCGAAGAAAATGTCGGCGAAGCTGGGGGCGATCAAGGCCCGGAAGCCATAATCGTGCAGCGCCCAGGGAGCATGCTCGCGGCTCGAGCCGCAACCGAAATTCTCGCGCGTCAACAGGATCTGCGCGCCCTCATACCTGGGCTCGTTCAAGGAGAATTCCGGATTCGCGCGGCGCGACTTGGGATCCTGGCCCAGCCCGCCGGGGTCGAGAAACCGCAGTTCATCGAACAAATGGGCACCGAATCCCGTACGCGCTATCGATTTGAGAAACTGCTTGGGCACGATGGCATCGGTATCGACGTTGCGGCGATCCAGCGGAGCGACCAGGCCGTCGAGCGAAATGAATGCTTCCATGGTTGCTCCTTACCAGTTCGTTATGTCGACAAAGCTGCCGGCGATGGCGGCAGCCGCGGCCATGGCGGGGCTGACGAGATGCGTGCGCCCTCCCGCCCCCTGCCGGCCCTCGAAGTTGCGGTTGGAAGTCGAGGCACAGCGTTCGCCTTTTGCCAGGCGATCGGCATTCATGCCCAGGCACATCGAACAGCCAGGCTCGCGCCATTCGAAACCCGCAGCGGTGAAAATCGTATCCAGGCCCTCGCGCTCGGCCTGCTCCTTGACCAGGCCCGAGCCCGGCACCACCAGCGCCTGCTTGATGGTCGGCGCCAGGCGCCTGCCCTTCACCATGGCGGCCGCGCTGCGTAGATCCTCGATGCGCGCATTGGTGCAGGACCCAATGAAAACCTTGTCGAGCTGTATTTGCGTCATGGCCTCGCCCGGCTCCAGGCCCATATAGGCCAGCGCCGATTCCATGTTGCGGCGCCGCACGGCGTCCGACTGCAACGCGGGATCCGGAACGCTGCCGTCCACCGGCACGACCATCTCCGGCGAGTTTCCCCAACTGACCATGGGGCGCAAACAGGTGGCGTCGACCTCGAGGGTTCGGTCGAATTGCGCGCCCTCGTCGCTGTGCAAGGTTCGCCAGTACGCCATCGCCGCGTCCCAGTCCGCGCCCTTGGGGGCCAGCGGCCGGCCTCTTACGTAATCGATGGTCTTGTCGTCCACGGCGATGAGGCCGACTCGCGCGCCCGCCTCGATCGCCATATTGCACAGAGTCATCCGGCCTTCCATGGATAGCGAGCGGATCGTGCTGCCGGTGAACTCGATGGCATAGCCAGTCGCCCCCGCCGTTCCCACCTGCCCGATGATCCAGAGAATCAGATCCTTTGCCGTGACGCCGCGTGGAAGCTCGCCATCGACGTTGATTTGCATGGATTTCATCCGGCGGATGGACAGGCATTGCGTTGCCAGCACATGCTCGGCCTCCGACGCCCCGACACCGAAAGCCAGGGCCGCAAAAGCCCCATGCGTGCTGGTGTGCGAGTCTCCGGCGACCACGGTCGTGCCGGGCAGCGTCGCGCCCTGTTCCGGGCCGATGACATGAATGATGCCCTGGCGCTTGTCGCCCAGCTTGTATTCGGTGATCCCGAACTCGTCGCAGTTTTTCGTAAGCTGCCTGACCTGAATGCGCGACAGGGCGTCGACGATGCCCGCTTCGCCCGACACACGTTCCGCATGAGCCGTCGGGACGTTGTGGTCGGCCGTCGCCAGCACGGTTTCGGGGCGTCGCACCTTGCGGCTCGACAAGCGCAGCCCCTCGAACGACTGCGGGCTGGTCACGTCGTGCACGAGCTGGCGGTCGATGTACAAAAGGGAAAGACCGTCCGACGTCTCGTCGACCAGATGACGCTGCCAAAGCTTTTCGAACAAGGTCAATGCTGCTGCCATGGTATTCAACCCGCTAAAGGAAACTGGAAGCCGCGCACGGTGCTGCGACGGTGGATCAACGGCATGAAGGGCTGGCAGCCTGCCTGGCATTGCCCTGCCCGCCTGGCAACGGATAGCGCCGGGTCGACGGACCCGCCTTCACCACTTGCCCGGGGATGTCATGCTTGACCATGGCGGGCAAAAGCCTTGCCAGTTCGAGCAGGCCCTCCAGATCGACGCCGCTTGCGTAGCCCATGGCGTTGAACATGTGCACCAGATCCTCGGTGCAGACATTGCCGCTAGCCCCCGGCGCGAACGGACAGCCGCCCAATCCGCCGAGCGAGGCGTCGAAGCGGTCGATGCCCGCCCGCAACGCGGCCAATGCATTGGCCAGGCCCATGCCGCGCGTATTATGAAAATGCGCCGTGAACACCAGGCCGGGCCAGCGATCGCGCACCACCTGGCAAACCTCGCTGACTTGCCGCGGATTCGCGACACCCGTCGTATCGCATAGCGTGACGCCCTGCATGCCGATATCGGCGAACCGGTCGACGATGTCCAGCACCCGCGCCAAGGGCACATCGCCTTCGAACGGGCAGCCGAATGCCGTGGACAGCGAGGCGTTCAGGAACGCCTTGCCGTCCACCGCCCTGGCGATTTCGGCGAACTGATCCAGCGATTGCCCGGACGTCATGCGCAAGTTGGCCATGTTGTGGCTTTGGCTTGCGGACATCACCATATTGACTTCGTCCACCTTGCAGGCCAAGGCGCGCTCACAGCCCCGCATATTGGGCACCAGCGCCGCATACTGAACTCCGGGAACCCGGTCGATCCGGCACATCACGGCTTCGGCATCCGCCAGGCCCGGAATGGCCTTGGGCGACGTGAACGACGTGACCTCTATCTTGGCCACCCCGGTGCGGCTCAACGCATTGATCAGTGCGATCTTCTGTTCGGTGGGAATGAACTCCGGCTCGATCTGGAATCCATCCCGCACCGACACCTCGTGAATGTAGACGCGGGAACTCTCGGAGGAACTCATGGCCGGCCCCGTGCGCTATGCGGCCCGGACGGCAACTTCCATGCGTCCGATCTGGTCGAATTCCGCAACGATGAGGTCTCCGGCGTGCACCGGGCCCACGCCTTCGGGGGTGCCGGTAAAAATGACGTCGCCCGGATGCAGGGTATAGAAGGAGGAGGCAAATTCGATAAGCGCCGGAATGTCCATGAGCAAGTCCCGGGTGTTCGCGCTTTGCCTGACTTCGCCGTTGACCGTAAGCTGGAAATCCAGGCTGGTCGGGTCGGGAAGTTCGTCCGCCGTGACGAACCAGGGGCCCAGCACGCTGTAACTATCGACCGACTTGCGCAGGCTGCGCTCTTCGGGGCCGCGCACGGTCATGTCCAGGCCTATGCAATAGCCCGCGATATAACTCCATGCATCGGCGCGGGAAATTCCAACCCCCGGCTTGCCGATGACCACCGCCAGTTCGATTTCGTGATCGTTGCGCCGTTCGGGGTGGCGTATGGCCACGCCTTCGCTGGGCCCCGCCATGGAGCTGTTCGCTTTCAGGAACAGCCCGATGCGCTGGATTTCCTCGATCTTGCCGTTGTGGTGGACACCCGCATCGGCGCGGGCCTCTTCAAGATGCTTGGTGTAGTTTACCGGGGCCGCCACCAGCTTGCCGGGATTGGCAATGGGGCTGAGCAACTGCACGTCTTCCAGGGCCAGCCGGGCGGCCGACGGCAGAAGCTCATCGATGCACTGGCGCACCTGCCCAAGATTGGCAATGAATGGATCGAAACTTGGCAGTGGATAACGGCTGGACGGCAAGACATCCAGTGCCGCCGTAACATCGAAAACCGACCCGCCATCGACCACTCCCAGGCGATCCTTGTTAAACCGACATATGCGCATGATGTATCCTCGTTAGAAAAATCATTCTCTGGCATTGCTAAGGCAGCCACAATGCCCTACCCTTAATAGCCTGAATTGCCTTTTTAAATACAGTCCGCAACCCACATCCCATGGCCAACCTCGACCTGTCGGATTTCCTCATCCTGAAGGAAATCTATAAAACCCGAAGCGTCTCGGGCTCCGTCAGCCATGTGGGCCTGAGCCAACCCGCCATCAGCGTGCGCCTGGGCAATCTGCGCACGCATTTCTGCGACCCGCTATTCGTCAAAACCCCAGAGGGGATGATGCCCACCCCCCTGATGCAAACCCTCATCGCCCCCATAGAACAGTTCCTGGATCTGCTTGGGCCGAATCGCGGCCAGCTCGTCCACTTCGACCCTGAAAGCTCGCTGCGCAGGTTCCAGCTGGGACTGAGCCATGTGGCCCAAATAGTCATGCTGCCCGAACTGCTGACCATCTTCGAATCGGCCGCGCCGCACGTCCAGATCGACTCCACCGACCTGAACGACCAAACCCCCCTGGCCATGGCGCAAGGCGAAATCGACCTTGCAATCGGCTATGCCGCGGAAGTGAACACGGGTTTCTACCAACAGCGGCTGTTCGCCGAACATTACTCCTGCATTGCCAGAAAAGAGCACCCGCGCCTTACCGGCCAAACACTAAGCACCGAGCAGCTCCTGAAAGAAGAGTATCTGTCTCTCGTCGCGCCTGGCACCGGCCATTCGTTGCTGGACAAGCATTTGCACACCCAGGGCATAAGCCGCACGATCAAGCTCCGGGTCTCCTCGTTCCTGGGGCTCGAACAAATGATCGTCGCCACCAACCTGCTGGCCATCGTTCCCGCCCGCCTGGCCAATACGCTGGCCAAGAGCGGCAGGGTAAAGGCCTTCGAAATCCCTTTCCCCACCCCCGTCTACGAAGTCCGGCAATACTGGCACGAACGCTATCATCACGACCCGGCCAACCGCTGGCTGCGGCAAATCATTTTCAATACCTTCGTCGACCTGCCTCCGGTTGATCCGGCGCAAGACGGCGATCCCGCGGACAACCAGCACTAGCGTCCGCCACCGCTCGGCGCATCAGGCCGCCGCCCCGCTGACGACGGGATTGGTGCCGCCATTCCAGATCCAGTCCAGGCACTTGTAGGAGTCCTCGGAAGTCCGCCCTTCCAGCCGCATGTTGCGGACGTCGCGCTCGATGCCTTCTTCGTGATAGAACTTCCAGACGTCCCGGCACTCCAGCTGCATGCGCGCCGTACGCATGGCGCGCCGCTTCGAGAACTCGGCGAAAGCGCGTTCATAATCGTACTGCTCGAGCAGGTTGGTAATGCAACCGGCGTCTTCGATGGCCATGCCCGCGCCCTGCGCGTACGACTGCAGCACCGGGTGCGCGGCATCTCCCAGAAGCACGACACGGCCCCGGTTCCATTGCCGAACCGGGTTCCGGTCGGCGATCACCCAGCGCCGCTCCAGATCCATCAGGGCAAGAATGCTCTTCAAGGCCGGGTGGGCGTTGGCATAGACGTGCTGGACGTCTTCTTCGTGGGTCACGTACTGGTCGCCGTGATTGGGCGCCGGATCCTTGAACACCGCGACGATGTTGAACAGCGTGCCGTGCCGAAGCGGATAGTGCACCACATGGTAGCCGGGCCCGCCCCACAGGACGACGTCCTTCTTGTGGGGGAAGTCGGCGGGGATGTCCTTCATGTCGACGATGGTTCGATGCGCGACATAGCCGATGGGGTGCAGCTTGTCGTTGACCAGGGCATCGCGGATCCGGCTCTTGAGGCCGTCGGCGGCGATCAGCGCCGCCCCTTCGAAAGTGCGGCCGTCGGCGCAAGTGACGCGCACGCGGTCGCCCAGATCCTCGTGGCTGGTCACGCAGGCGTTCACCGTGATCTCGACGCCGGGCGCCTTGAGGCATTCGTCAAGCAGGACATTATGGATGTCGGCCCGATGCACCACGACGTAGGGATTGCGGAAACGCTGCTTGTAATCCGGGGTCGTCACGGGAATGTCGATCAGCGTCTCGCCGCTGTCCGCGTCGGTCATGACGACGGAATCCGGGAAGTCGGCGATCGCCCTGACGGCGTCGCCGACGCCTAGGCGGTCGAAGACGTTGAATACATTGGGGCCCAGCTGTATGCCGTAGCCGATGGCGGAAATTTCATGCGCCTGCTCCAGCACGTGGACGGAACGGCCTTGACGGGACAAGGCGATGGCTGTCGTGAGACCACCCAGACCGCCCCCCGAAATCAAAATGGTGTCAGACGTGCTCAACACTGTCTCCTTTATCGTAATGGCATGAAAAGCCGCCGCAAAACCTGGCAGGCTTGTGGCGCCATCGTCGGTGATTTGCTCGCCGACCGTCAATAAAGCAGTGTTGATTGCCGCTATTGGGAATTCGAATACGCAACGCCCACGAACGCCGGAAGATCAGAGATCTGTTAACGCCTCTCGAACGGCTCGGGCTGAAAGGGGGGGCCGCTACCTGCTGGCGAAAGGAGTATTTAAAAATGCGATAAGCCTTATCAAGATTGCCTTATTGCCCACATGAGGACAATGGCCCAGACTGAGCTCGACATCCGCGGGAACCCGCATGGGCACACACGCCGCACCCGGGAAAACCCGAATCAACGCCAAGGAAGACAAAATGGAATTGTTGTCGCAAACGGATAAACCCGCATCGTCTGAGCGCCAGTGTTTCTACGAGAAAATCGGCGGCGCCAACGTGACCCCGCTATGGGAAGTGCTGCACGGCATCATCACCGCCAAGCCCAATACCCCCTGCCTGCCGCATCTATGGAAGTGGCAGCAAATGTGGCCCTGGCTGCTGGAAGCCGGCAGCCTCATCACCGCCCAGGAGGCGGAGCGGCGCGTTCTTGTGCTGGAAAACCCCGGCCTGCGCGGCAAGACCCGCATCACGCACAGCCTTTACGCAGGGCTGCAGCTGATCATGCCTGGCGAAATCGCTCCGGTGCACCGCCACTCCCAGTCGGCGCTGCGCTTCATCCTGCAGGGGCAGGGCGCCTACACGGCCGTCAACGGCGAGAAAGTCACCATGAGCGTCGGCGATTTCGTCATTACCCCCTCCTGGGCCTTTCACGACCACGGCAATACGTCCGACGAGCCCATGGTCTGGCTCGACGGGCTGGATCTGCCCATCGTCGAAGTGCTCGATGCGCAATTCATGGAAAAGGGCCAGGGCCTGTTCCAGCAAACCAGCCAAAGCGCCAATACCAATCTTGCCAGGTTCGGCAACACCATGAAGCCGGTCGAGTACCAGGCGCGCTCTCACACTTCGCCGCTGTTCTGGTACCCCTACGATCGCACCCGCGAAGCGCTCGAAACCCTAAGGGTCAATGACGAGCCGCACGCCTGCTGGGGCCATAAGCTGCAGTACACGAACCCGATCACGGGCGACTGGGCCATTCCCACCATGGGCACGTTCATGCAATTGCTGCCAGCCGGGTTCGCCGGCGCCCCTTACCGCTCCACCGACTCCACCATTTACGCCGTCGTCGAAGGACAAGGCCGGTGCCGTATTGCCGATCAGGTTCTCGAGTTCGGTCCCAAGGACGTGTTCGTCTGCCCCTCCTGGATGCCTTACCGGCTTGAGGCGGACAGCGACACGGTGATGTTCAGCTATTCCGACCGGCCGGTGCAACAGGCACTGGATCTCTGGCGCGAAGCCATGGAATAGCCAAAGCGGCTTTCATAACTAAAACCTCGGAGACTCTACATGCAAAACGCATCCCCCACGCTTCGCCGCCTGCGCGGCCTGCTCGCCCAAGACCGCGCCACGGCAACGTCGAAACAAAAGCGGTCTTTCCTGCAAGTCACGGCAATCGCCGCCGCGCTGGCGCTGGGCGGCCTGCCGGTCGGCAACGCCGCGGCCGCACAGGACACCTTCAAGGTGGGCCTCATCCTGCCGATGACCGGACCGTTCGCCTCCACCGGACGGCAAATCGAGACCGGCGTGCAAACCTACCTCAAGCAATTCGGCACTGAAGTGGACGGAAAGAAAGTCGAGATCGTGCTGCGCGACGACGCCGGCGATCCCGCCAACACCAAACGGCTGGCCCAGGAACTGCTCGTCACTGGCAAGGTCAACGTGCTTGCCGGATTCGGCCTGACGCCGCTGGCCCTGGCCGTCGCGCCCATGGCCACGCAAACCAAGACGCCCATGGTCATCATGGCGGCCCAGACCCTGGTCGTCATCAATGCCACGCCCTATGCCGTCCGCACCAGCGGCACCATTCCCCAGGTAACCATGGGCACCGCCGTGTGGGCCGCCAAGCACGACATCAAAAAGGTCGTCACGCTGGTCCCCGACTACGCGCCGGGCTACGAGTCGGAAAAGGCCTTCAAGGAATTCTTCAGCGGGTCCGGCGGGCAGATCATCGACGAAATTCGCGTGCCGATGGCCAACCCCGACTTCGCACCTTTCCTGCGCAAGGTTCGCGACCTGAAACCCGACGCCCTGTATGTGATGCTGCCGGCCGGCCCCGGCGCAGCCCTTCTCAAGGAATACGCGGCGCGCGGCCTGGCCAAGGCGGGCATCAAATTGCTGGCCCATGGCGCTGTCACCGATGACGACTATCTCAATTCAGCCGGCGACGAAACGCTGGGCACCATCACATCGGACTACTACTCGGCGGCCCATCCTTCCGCCATGAACAAAAAGTTCGTTGCCGACTTCGAGAAGCTCAGCAAGGGCAAACGGCCCAATTTCTTCGGCGTGGCGGGCTACGATGGCATGCACGTCATCTATAACGCCATAAAGACCACCAAGGACATAAAAAGCGGCGATGCCCTGCTGGCCGCCATGAAGGGCCAAAGCTTCGAAAGCCCGCGCGGGCCGGTTACACTCGATCCCAAGACCCGCGATTTCATCCAGAACATATACGTGCGCAAGGTGGAACGCGTCGACGGCCAGCTGTACAACGTCGAGTTCGACACCATCAAGAACGTGCTGAACACGGGCAAGACCGAATAGACGCAAACCACTCTGCAACCAGCTTAAGGAGCCAATCATGTTTCTCAAAAATGCCTGGTATGTTGGCTGCACGCCGGATGAAATCGACGGAAAACCCTTGGGCCGTCGAATCTGCGGGGAAAAGGTCGCCTTCTTCCGGGGGCCGGAAAACAAGGTCGCCGCCGTCGAGGACTTCTGTCCTCACCGCGGGGCGGCCCTGTCCCTGGGCTTCGTCCAGGACGGCAACCTGGTCTGCGGGTACCACGGCCTGGCCATGGGCGCCGACGGCAAGGCCGCCTCGATGCCCATGCAGCGCGTGGCGGGCTTCCCCGCCAACAAGACCTTTCCGGTGGTCGAGCGCTACGGTTTCATCTGGATCTGGCCCGGAGACCCCGAACTCGCGGACGAATCGCTCATTCCCCACCTGGAATGGGCGGACAACCCGGACTGGGCCTATGGCGGCGGCATGTACCATCTGAATTGCGACTATCGCCTGATGATCGACAACCTCATGGACCTGACCCACGAAACCTACGTCCATCCGGAAAGCATCGGCCATCACGCCATCGACAAGGTTCCCGTCAACACGGTCGTGCAGGGCGATAGCATCGTTACCAGCCGGTACATGAGCAATATCGTCGCCCCGCCCTTCTTCCAGCTGCAATTGCGCTACAACGGCATGCCCGCCGACGAGCCCATGGACCGATGGCAGATCTCGCGATTCACGCCTCCGGCCAACATTCTGATCGACGTCGGCGTCGCCTTCGCGGGCAAGGGCGGCTTCGAGGCCGCTCGCGAGGACAAGATCGGCACCATCGTGGTCGATTTCATGACCCCCGAAACCGAAACGTCCCACTGGTATTTCTGGGGCATGGCGCGCAACTGGAAGCCGGACGACGCCGAAATCACGGAGATCATCCGTCAGGGCCAGGGCAAGATCTTCCACCAGGATCTGGCCGTGCTGGAAGCCCAGCAAAAAAACCTTTCCGAGTATCCGGGCCGTCACCTGCTCATGCTGAACATCGACGCGGGCGGAGTGCAGTCGCGGCGCGTGCTCGAAAGGCTGGTCAAGAAAGAGAACCTGGCGGACATCGAAACCGCCTGAACCCCATCCTGGGAGCGTCCTCTACCCTCGCTCCCAGTACCCCGCCATCATGTCGCATCGCCGAAAACAAGCTGGCTGGTAAGCGCCGATACATCGGGCAGCTTGTCTATGGTCAACACCGTTTCAGCCAGCCGCGCCTGCCGCTCGGCGTCAAGCACACCTTCTGCGCAGATACGGAATTTTTCTTCCACATCGGCATCGGTCATGGGCTTGTCCGGACCCCCACGGTAGTTTTCGTCAGCCCATTGGATCAGGGTACGGCCATCGTCAATGTCCACTTCGATGCGCGAGCGAATCTTGTCGTATCCTTTGGCATCGATTTCAAGATCGTTGTGCAATTCAACAAGACCTTGCATTGCCTGCATTTCCGGCGACTGGATGAAGGCATCACTGAACTCATGATGGCTGGCGCGCCCCTTGAGCACCAGCATGGCCAGTAGCGCGGGCATCGAAAATTTAGCCTCGAGGTGAGTCCGTGCCAGCGGATACCGGATTGGTTCGAGAATATTCTTACCCGCATGCAAGCGGATCGCCCTGACTCGACCAGCCTTCAGACCATGCTGCTGGATCAACGCCAGCATGGCATCCATGGTCTGGTGGGTAAGAATGCCGGAAGGAAACGGCTTGATGCTGACGCCAGGCTCTATGATGGTAAGGATTCGTCCGAAACCTTCCCGCGCTTTCGACTCATCCAGGCCCTCTCCCATAACGGAGAAAAACCCCCACGGCCCATCAAGGGCCTGAGAGTCGGCCGTGTACCCGCGAGCGGCAAGCAATGCAGCGGTAACCCCGTTTTCCGCCGCCCTACCGACATGCAGCGGCTTGGTCATCGTGCCGAAATTGACGCGGATCCCCGCAGCCAGGCTTGCTGCAATGCCCAGCGCATTGGCGGTTTCCTTACGGCCAAGGCCGAGCAATTTTGCGGCCGCTACACATGCTCCGAAAGTGCCTACGGTCCCACTGGAGTGATGTCCGCGACGATAATGGCGCGGCCGCATCCACTCGGAAATCTTGCACTCGACTTCGAATCCGGCCTGGAATGCAAGCATGAACTGCCGGCCGCTCACCGCACCGATACGCTGCGCCACCACGATGGCGGCAGTCAACGGCGGCACGGTGGGGTGGGTCAACAGCCCGTATATATGCTCAGGATCCCTCGACACTTGGGTGTCGTCCCAATCATGCGCATGCCCTGCCGTTCCCAGTACGCGCGCCGCCAGAGCGGCGGGTACCTTGATGTCGCCCGCACCCAGCAATAGTGCTTCAGGCCGCCCTCCTTGCTCTCTGGCCTGCTCAACCAGAATACGCGTGCACGGCTCAGAGGCACCAGCCAGATATAAACCGACGGCGTCGAGCATGCAGCGGCGTCCAATTTCAAGCGCCTTTTCAGGCAGCATTTCGTAGGAAAGTTGATCTATGAAATCAACGGCCTGAACGGTAATCCCGGGCAGCGGCTGAGTGGATGGGCTTGGCACGATCATTTCGGATTTTCCCCAAAAATGAAAACAGTTATATATGGTTTATTGATATTTGATTGTTTATTGTCGACAATAATATAGGTGACAATTCTTATAAAGCGAAGCATCCAAACGCAAGCTATTGGAATTGCCCACGCTCAAAAAATGGAGAACCCAGAGTCAAGCCGTCGCGGTATTGGCCGGCTGTGGCACCTGCAAAGACTTCATGAGCCGTTCTTGACCGCGCCTTACGTGCTCGGTCATGGCAAGAGCCGCCCGATCTGGATCTTTGGTAGCCAAAGCATCCACAATCAGCTGGTGCTCTTGATTCGACACGGAGAATCCCCCTCCCCGCGTCAAACCCCTACGCCGGATAAGTAGTGTTTCGTTCATGAGCCGGCGGTAGATTTCCAGCAGCTTCTGATTACCCGCCATTTCGGCGATACGATCATGGAAGCTCATATTGAGGGAAAAATATTCCTGAATATTCCCGCTGGAATAACAACGTTCCATGGCAACGATCCGCCCCTGCAATTCACTGATTTGGCCTTCTGTTATTTGGGGAGCCAGTATGCGTCCGATCAGATCATCGAGCCCAGCACGAACTGTATAGATCTCTGTCGCTTCCGGGATGCTGATTTCACGGACATACACGCCTCGATTGCGGGTAAAGCGAACGAGCTTGGCTTCTTCGAGCCCCCGAAAAGCCTCGCGGATGGGGCCTCGGCTTACGCCCAGTTGCAAAGCGAGCTCAGCTTCACCGAGCTTGTCGCCAGGTTCGAACGTACCGTCGAGAATCATTCGGCATATTTCTTGTTGAATAGCCCCAGGAAGGGAACTAGACCGAAGTATGCGCAACGTCGACACGTCGTTATTCAAGACTATCTCCTAGACTCGCTCTCATTTTCGTCGAACGGCAAGTTTGGATGCGCGGTTCCATGCATATGGGCGCAAAGTGTCCAGCGCGCTGGAAACCGCACCCCAAATACTCTTTGTCACTGGCACAACCGTCGATTTTATCAAGTTTCCCTGCTGGTATTAGACGCCGCCAGCCCAATTGAATGGTCGTACGGCCATTTCGCAAGCCATTACCACCATAAATCATGATGCTTCAAGAGCAAGCATTGCCTGCATCTTCCCTGAGCGTATATTAACTCAATAAACATATTGTAGACAATAGTATTGAAAACATTTTGATTACCGTGTAGATTAATCCCTAGGAGTCAAGCAGCGGCACAAAAACACCATCTCGGAGAATTGCATGGGGACACGCAAACTCGCAATCCTGGACGACTATCAAAATGCGGCGCGAACGGCGGCGGATTGGTCCGCCATCCAGCAGCACGTGGATATTCAAGTATTCACACAGCCCTTTTCCAGCGAGGACGATGCCGCCGAAGCCCTGCGTGATTTCGACATGATCGGCTTATTGCGCGAGCGCACACCCCTTCCGGCCTCCCTTATTGCCCGACTCCCAGCCCTGAAGTTCATCTGCGCCACTGGAACGCATAACCGTACGCTGGATTTAGCGGCGGCGCACAAACACGGGATCACGGTGTCCTGCACACGCAGCGGGTCCAGTGAATTTCCGACAACCGAACTAACCTGGGCCTTGATCCTCGCTGCGGCCAGGCACCTGCCGCAAGAGGATCGCGCGCTGCGTTCGGGAAGGTGGCAAACAACGCTTGGCTCCACCCTGAATTCAAAAACCCTGGGCATTGTCGGGCTTGGCCGCATTGGTCGACAGGTAGCACACGTCGGACGCGCCTTCGGGATGAACATTCTTGCCTGGAGCCCTCGCCTGACTCCCGAACGCGCGCAGGAAAGCGGCGCCTCCCTGGCCACCAAGGACGAGCTTTTCAGCCGCAGCGACGTCATCAGTCTGCACGTCGTGCTCAACGACGCTACACGCGGTCTCGTCGGTGCAACGCAGATCCAACGCATGAAGCGAGGCGCGCTTCTCGTCAACACGTCTCGGGGCCCTCTCATCGACGAAAAAGCGCTGATCGAGGCGCTCGAAGCCAGGAAAATCAATGCCGCACTCGATGTCTTTCATCAAGAACCTCTATCACCAAGCCACCCCCTCCTGTCTCTGGACAACGTGGTGCTTACCCCCCATCTAGGCTTTGCCGTGCAGGAGGTGTACTCCGTCTTCTATCACGATATGGTCGAAAACATTTCCGCCTATCTCGCGGGGCGGCCAATCCGGCTGCTCGACGATCCATCAACCCACTAGTCACTACAGACGGAGGAAGACGCTCTTCAAGCAGAAGACATTCCCCGCTCCTTATGGCTCTTATGGATAAGGTATCTCGAAGATGAAGCCGAACCTCGAAAACAACCACGGCCCGGCACTCGCAAGCCTATCTTTTTCCCGCCACATCCCTGCCTTTCTGTCGGGCGAGGATTCACCGCGCCATCTTCTGGAGCGATGCCTGGAGGAAATCGCCCTGCGCGACGATGCAATCCATGCCTTCGTCAATCTGAATATCGATGGTGCCCGCCACGCAGCTGACGACGCCAGTGTCCGCTACCGGGCCGGGCGACCGATTTCAGCGGTGGACGGGATGCCTTTCGGCATCAAAGACATTATCGAGACTCGCGATCTGCCAACCGAGATGAACAGTCCGATATTTGCCGGCTTCCAACCAAGACGCGATGCTGCCTGCGTTCTGGCTCTCAAGCGTGCCGGCGGCGTGCTCCTCGGCAAGACCGCAACAGCCGAATTCGCCTGCGGCCGCTCGCCTCGCACCCGCAATCCGGCCGATACGACACTGACTCCGGGCGGATCATCCAGTGGATCGGCCGCCGCCGTAGCCGCAGGCATGGTTCCCGCCGCGCTTGGAACTCAAAGCCAGGCATCCACCATTCGGCCCGCCTCCTACTGTGGAGTGTTCGGCTTCAAGCCCACACACGGCCTGCTGTGTATCGACGGCGTCGCGCCGCTGGCGCCCACACTCGATCACCTTGGGATCTTCACCCTGAATCTGGCCGATGCCTGGGCGATCACGACAGCAATCGCTGCCGCCGCGCCGGGACGGATCGGCCTGGATCTCGCCACGAACACGCCGCTTCCCGCACCATCGGCGCCCAGCACGCTGGTGCGCCTCGACACCCAAGGCTGGCAGGAAACCGACGAAGCATCCAGGATCGCCTTCGAAAACATGCTGCATGCTCTGCAATCGGCTGGCGTCGCCATTGCGGATCGCCGCTCCGATCCGGAAATCGACAAGCTCGAAGATCTTCTCCTTGAAGCGGACAAGGCATCGATCCCCATCTATGCCTATGAAGCGCAATGGCCGTTGCGCGCCTACGCTGCGACCGGAGAATTCCTCGTCGGCGAACGGATCCTCGAACTCATTTCAATCGCCGACAACACATCCCGAACCCAATATGAAGAAGCTCTGAGTATCCGCGACAAGCTGCGCACCGCCATCCTCAAGCTGCGCACTCGCACGCAAGGGTTCATTACGCTGGCGTCGTCGGGCCCCGCCAAGGCCGATATCGCCTACACGGGAAGCAGATCTTTCGCCGTGCCTGGAACCCTGTCAGGCATCCCCGCCGTTTCACTGCCCTTGCTGCAGAGCGGAGGCCTCCCCCTCGGACTGCAGTTGCTGGGATTCCCGGGCGAAGACGACCGCACCATCGCTCTGGCGCGATGGCTTCATGCATCTACAACCGAATTCAAGCGAGACATACCATGACAAGCACCGTTTTCAAATCCTACGACCAGGCGAATCTTGATCGCGAATACGATAATGCCGCCAAAATCTCCCCCGACACACTCAAGGCCTATCGCGCGCGATGGGCGCAACAAAGCGGCCACGCGCGCGACACCATTGCCTGCGACCTGGACCTGCCTTACGGAAACGCCCCCGGCGAGCGCCTCGACATCTTTCGCCCCGCCGAGCCGAAATCCGCGCCAGTGCATATCTATATTCACGGCGGCTACTGGATCAGCAACGACAAAAAAGACTGCTCGTATGTCGCGCATGGTTTCGTCGGCGCCGGCTTCGTCAACGTGATCATCAACTACGGACTGATACCCAGCATCAACATGGCCGAACAAGTACGGCAATGCCAGGCCGCAGTTCGCTGGGTCGCCCGGAACATCCATCGTTACGGCGGCGATCCCGACCAGATTTACGTCACCGGCCACTCAGCCGGAGGCCATCTAGCCTTGATGCTGCTCTGCGACCCGCAACTCGAAGCCGGAAGCATCAAGGGCATAACCAGCCTTAGCGGCCTATACGATCTCGAGCCGGTGCGGCTCAGCTTCGTCAACCAAAAAATAGGCTTGAGTCCGAACGATGCGGCAAGCCTGAGTCCGGTCATGCAGACTCCAAGCGACCCCTCATGCCGCCTTTTGCTGACCGTAGGCGACAAGGAAGGCGAGGAATATCTACGGCAAATGAACGACTTGGCCACAGCCTGGCGCACTGTCATGCCGAACTTGACAAGCGTCGTCATCCCAAACACCGATCATTTCAGCATGCGGGCCGCACTGGATGATTCCACCAGCCATATTTCCCGGCTCATTTGGGAAAAGATGGGGGCTGGCCACCCATCAGGCCATGCCGCCAAGTGACCCAGGAGAACAGCAATGCCCATCATTGATGACCATCAACTCGCCGTCTGGCGCGAGATACTCCAATTATGCAAAGTGCAGACCGGTGAAAACCTGATCGTCTTGACAGGTGAGACCAGCCATCCGAAAAACATCGACCTCGCGATGCGCGCGTCGGCGGCAATGGGTGCGCATCTCTGCCGCATCGATGTCCCGCCCGTCGTCGGCGGCGGCGCTTTCGGACAACGATCCGATGTCGCCGCAACACCGATTTCGGGCCACCGCATGGTGATCGATACGCTCAAAAGAGCCGACATGGTACTCGACCTCGTAGGCCTGCTGCACTCGCCGGAGCAACTGGAAATCCTGGCGGCGGGCACGCGCATGCTGATGATCATAGAACCTCCCGATGTCTTGGCCCGCCTGACGACAAACGCCGACGACAAGCACCGGGTCCTGGCAGCGGCACGGCAACTGCGAGCCGCCAAAGTCATGCACGTGAGCTCGGATGCCGGCACGGATCTGACGATGCCTGTCGGCCAGTTTCCCATCGCTTCGCAATGGGGATATGCCGACGAACCAGGACATTGGGATCACTGGCCCAGCGCATTCGTCTCGACCTGGCCAACTGAAAACCTGTCGCATGGACGCCTCGTCATCGATGAGGGAGACATGATGTTCCCGTTCAAGTCCTATGTGCAATCAAAGATCGTACTCGACATCACGGACGGATTCATCACCAGTATCCAGGGCGGATTCGACGCCAAATATCTGCGCAAGCATCTGGAATCATTCAACGACCCAAACGCATTCGGCATCTCGCATGTCGGCTGGGGCCTGCACCCCAAAGCCAGTTGGGGAGCTCTGGGGCTACGCGACAAGGTTCAGTCTCACGGCATGGACTCGCGCTCTTTCATGGGCAATTTCCTTTTCTCGACCGGCCCAAACTCGGAAGCCGGGGGCTCCAATCACTCACGCTGCCATATCGACATCCCCATGGCCGACTGCTCCGTATCGTTGGATGGAGTGCCCATAACCGACCATGGCGAGGTTCTACCATCAAACACTGGATCCACCCATGCCTAGTGCTTCGATAACCCTATCTTCGACACCCGCGGCGGCACGACACAGCGATTTCCCGCTGATCGAAGCCAGCAACGTCACCGTCGGCTTTACAACAGGCTCTTGGCTACGGCCCATCTATCAGGAGGTCCTGTCCAACGTCAGTCTCACTGTGCGCAAAGGCCGCTTCGTGACACTTTTGGGACCATCCGGTTGTGGGAAGAGCACACTGCTGAAAACCCTCGGCGGCCTCGTCGCCCCATCAGGCGGCAGCATCATGATCAATTCGCAGCCGGTCTCCCATGCACTGGAAGACCACGAAATCGGCCTGGTGTTTCAGGATGCCGCGTTGCTGCCATGGAAAAGCAGCCTGGCAAATGCGGCATTTCTATGCCAGTTGGTGCGCGACAGGCACACCACCCAATCCGCTCTGCAGCGAGGCCGAGAAATGCTGTCGCTTGTAGGACTTTCGGGCAGCGAGAACAAGCTCCCCAACCAGCTTTCAGGAGGCATGCGGCAACGGGTTTCGATTGCGCGAGCCCTCGCGCTGGATCCCGAAATCCTGCTGATGGACGAACCATTCGGGGCGCTCGACGCCATCACGCGCGACCAACTGAACTTTGCGCTACTCGATATCTGGTCGCAGACGCAGAAAACCGTCATCTTCGTTACGCACTCCATTTCGGAAGCCCTGCTTCTTTCCGATGAAATTCATGTAATGGGCGTAAAGCCGGGCCGGATAATTGAAAGCATCGAGGTCGACCTGCCCCGGCCTCGAACCATGGAAACATTGGAAGAGGCGCGCTTCAAATCCTACGAACGCGAGTTGCGCAAATTATTGATGACCGGACATGGTGAATGAACATGACGACAACCAACACCAAGGGAAATCCCGACATCTCCGTGGCCGCCATCACCCGACGCGGATGGCGGGAAATCTCCCCTGCAGTCTTTGCGGTCGTCGGCACTCTCATCCTTTGGGAGTTGGCCGTCAAATGGTTGAAGGTTCCAGAGATCATCATCGCGGCGCCCTCATCCATCGGCCATTCCCTCGTTCACAACGCGAAATTATTGGCCGACTCTTCCGGCGTCACTCTGGCCATCATCGTATACGGTTTTGCATTGTCGGTAGTGTTGGGCATCGTGCTTGCATTGCTGCTCGTGCGGTTCCCAACCGCGTCACGGGCGGTCTATCCCTTGGTCGTACTGTTCCAGACCGTGCCTAAGGTCGCACTGGCACCGATCTTCGTAATCTGGTTCGGCTACGACTTGTCGCCGAAGATACTGCTGATCATCGTCATCAGCTTCTTCCCAATCAGCCTCAACATGATAGCCGGCTTACGCAGTGTCGATCCAAATCTGCTGCTTCTGATGCGATCCATAGGGTGCTCCAAAACAGAAACCCTGCTACGTGTCATGGTGCCAAGCGCCCTTCCCAGTCTGTTCGCAGGCCTCAAGATCGGCGTGACCTTTTCCGTGATCGGCGCGATTGTCGCCGAATTTTCCGGTGCCAATCGCGGACTGGGCTATCTCATACAGTTTGCATCAAGCCAGCTTGACACACCACTCGTGTTCGCAAGCCTGGTTGTCGTATCCGCAATGGGCGTGGCGCTTTTCTATGCCGTCGCGCTGCTCGAGCACTTCATCATCCCCTGGGCGTCCAGCTCGGAAATCTAGTCCAACAAACCAAGGAGGCGGGACATGAAAAACTTCAGGAAAATCGGTTGTACCCTTTTCGCTATATCGGCAATACTTTGGGGAAGCAACGCTCTAGCCAACGACAAAGTCACCGTTCAACTCGACTTCGTCCTGCGAGGAAACCACGGCATCTTCTATGTCGGCAAATCAGAAGGCTTCTTCCAGAAGCAAGGTATCGATATCGTGGCCATCAACAAGGGCACCGGCTCCGTCAATACCATGCGCCAGGTCGGCTCCGGGGCCAGCGAATTCGGATTCGGAGATTTACCGACCCTGGCTATCGCGCGCTCGCAAAAAACCCCTGTGGTCGCCATTGCGGCCGTCAATCAGAAGAATCCCACCGCCATTATTTCGCTGGCCAAGACAAAGCTGGATACCCCCAAGGATCTGGAAGGCAAATCTATCGGCGTATTTGCCGCCGGCTCGACTTTCTTATTCTATAAAGCATTTGCCTCCGCGAATAAGCTTGACACGAGCAAAATCGAAGTCCGCACCATTACACCGCCCGCGGAAAATTTCCTGTTGCTCGGCCGCGTCGACACCATACCCGGTTATATCGACGCGGAATTGCCAGAGCTTGAGGCCAAGGCAGGAGGCCCCGGTTCGTTGCACGTGCTTCTAGGATCGGAAAACGGGGTTGCCGCCTTTGGCTCGGGCTTGCTCACCTCCGAAAAAATGATTGCGGAAAAACCCGATCTGGTTCGCCGCTTCGTCCATGCCTACCTGCAGGCGCTGGCGTTCACCATCAAACATCCCGGCAAGACCGCCGATGCCATCATCGCGGATAATCCAGAATACGCCAATCGGCGCAACGTCCTGATCGCCCAACTCAAGGCCGATATCGCCAAAACATTCACTAGCGACGCCACTCGCGAACACGGGCTTGGTTACATGTCCGACAGTACGGCAAAAGCCACTATCGACATGCTGGTGGAACAAAAGATGATTCCAGCTCCCATTGATGCTTCAAAAGCATTCGACAACCAGTTCATCCTGGACGCGCCAAAGATGTAGCCGCCAAACGGCTCGAAGCCGAGAGGCCCCCCTAATTCGATCTTTTCCCTCTCGCCCACACCGGAATCGTCAAGCTATGGTCGCGTCGCCTTGCCCGCTGCGCCGCAAGCCCTCGGCAACCAAGCCCGAGCGCTTGGCGAATTCCAGGTAGGCTTCCAACAGCCTGGATCCGGCCTCGCGGCCCTGAGGGCAGCCCATTGCCTGCTCGATGACGGTAAAGCGGTCGTCCAGCACGCGGTATCCCGCGTGCTCTTTTGCATGCGCTTGAAGCGGCTGGCGCACGCCGGCGGCGGCGTCCAGGCCCAGATCCGCAAATTGCTCCATGGCATCCTCCGAAAGAGGCAGGCGCACGATGGCGGCATGTTTGAGCGTGCGGGTCAGGAAAAGGTCGTATGCCGCCCCCTTGCCCACGGCAACCTGCACTCCCGGCGCATCCAGGTCTTTCACGCTTCGAAAGGCGGAATCCCCGCGAACCAGATAAGTGCCCTCAATAAACACGTAGGGCGCCGTATACGCGATGCTTTCCGCCCGCTTGGGATCAATGGCCAGAAAAGCGACATCCCATACGTCGGCCTGGGCGATCTCGACGACCTTGCCGGCGGTGTCGAAAGCATGAAATTCGACTGCAACGCCCAGGCGCTGGGCAAGGCCCCGGGCCAGATCGGCACTGACCCCGCGCGGTTCGCCGGAAACAGGATCGCGCTGTGCCAGAACCGGGTTGCCGAAGTTCATCGCAGCACGCAGTTTTCCGTGAGGCGCCAACTGTCGAATCGCCTGCGCATCGGCGTGCCAGTCCGGCTCGGTGAAATCATGACTCGTCATACCACATTCCTTTGATACTGGATGAATTTTGCATTATCGGGCCATCCAGCCGCCCCGTGCGAAAAAAAAGCCCCGAGGGAAAATCCCTTGGGGCTTTGTGCATTCAATGCGAAGCGGACTGGCGACACGCATGGCGCCGCCACCGGCCTGTATTAGATGACGCGTGCGGCTTCGAGCAGACGCACCACCGTCCACGACTTGTCGCGGCTGATGGGGCGGCCTTCTGCGATTTCCACAGTGTCGCCTTCGTTGTATTGGTTGGTTTCGTCATGCGCCTTGTACTTGTTGGAGCGGATGATGATTTTGCCAAAAACAGGGTGCTTGACACGGCGCTCGACGCGAACGACGACCGTCTTGTCCATCTTGTTGCTGACAACCTTGCCAATAAGGGTGCGTTGGTTCTTGACTGCTTGGGTGTTTTGAGTTTCGCTCATTTTACTTTCCTGCCTTCTCAGTCAAAAGGGTGCGGACGCGCGCGATATCGCGGCGAACCTTGCCCAGTTGGCTGGTATTGGAGAGCTGCTGAGTGGCACGCTGCATACGCAGGCCAAATTGTGCTTTGAGCAGGCTCTCGAGCTCGGTCTTGAGCTCGGCGGCATCTTTGGAACGGAGTTCGCTGGCTTTCATGAGGTCTCCTTAAGCGCCAATGTGACGCGACACGAAGGTCGTGGCGATCGGCAGCTTAGCGGCGGCCAGGCGGAAAGCTTCACGTGCAAGCTCTTCGCTTACACCTTCCATTTCATAGAGCACCTTGCCGGGTTGAATTTCTGCGACCCAGTACTCGGGATTGCCTTTACCGTTACCCATACGAACTTCGGCAGGCTTCTGCGAAATGGGCTTGTCCGGGAAAATGCGGATCCAGATACGGCCGCCACGTTTGATGTGGCGGTTGATCGCACGACGGGCAGATTCGATTTGACGAGCGGTCAGGCGGCCACGACCCGTGGCTTTGAGGCCGAACTCGCCAAACGATACCTGTGCACCGCGAGTAGCCAAGCCGGTATTGCGGCCCTTTTGCTCTTTGCGGTATTTTCTGCGTGACGGTTGCAACATGTTTATTCTCCTTCAGGCGCTGGCGCAGCGGCGTCAGGCTTGCGGGGTCCACGGCCACGGCCGCCCGCGGGGCGACGGCTGTCCGGACGGTCGCCACGAGGCGCACGGCGGGGACGGCGTTCGTCGTCGCGAGGCGCTGCGGTTTCAACGGGCATTTCGCCGTTGGGCAGCATGTCGCCTTTGTAGACCCATACTTTGATACCGATGATCCCGTAGGTCGTTTGCGCTTCGGCAGTACCGTAGTCGATATTGGCGCGCAGGGTATGCAGAGGCACGCGGCCTTCGCGATACCACTCGGTGCGGGCGATTTCAATACCGTTCAAACGGCCCGAGCTCATGATCTTGATGCCCTGGGCGCCAAGACGCATGGCGTTCTGCATGGAGCGCTTCATGGCGCGGCGGAACTGGATGCGCTTTTCGAGCTGCTGGGCGATCGAGTCGGCGATAAGCTGAGCGTCGGTTTCCGGCTTGCGGATTTCCTCGATGTTGACGTGCACGGGCACGCCCATCAGGCGCTGCAGATCGGACTTGAGGCTTTCGATGTCCTCGCCGCGCTTGCCGATTACCACACCCGGACGAGCCGAGTAGACGGTAATGCGTGCATTCTTGGCCGGACGCTCGATGACCACGCGGCCAACGGAAGCGCTTTTCAGCTTTTTCTTGAGGTATTCGCGTACGCGGATGTCTTCGGCCAGCATGCCGCCGAAGGCCTTGTCGTTAGCGTACCAACGCGAACTCCAGTTGCGGTTGACCGCGAGGCGGAACCCAATCGGGTGTACTTTTTGTCCCATTGCGACTCCTTAAGCCCCGACCTTGACCACGATGTGGCAGGTCTGCTTCTCGATACGGTTGCCACGGCCCTTCGCACGGGCGGAGAAGCGCTTCATCGACTGGCCCTTGTCCACGTAGACCGTGGTGACCTTGAGTTCGTCGATATCGGCGCCGTCGTTGTGCTCGGCGTTGGCGATCGCGGACTCAAGCGCTTTCTTGAGGATGCCCGCGGCTTTCTTGGGTGTGAACGTCAGGATATTCAACGCCTGAGCCACCGACTTGCCACGGATGAGATCCGCGACAATACGGGTTTTCTGGGCGGAAATATGGACGCCACGAATGATTGCAGTAGTTTCCATCACTTACCTCTTCGACTTCTTGTCCGCCGCGTGACCCTTGAAGGTACGGGTCAGGGCGAACTCGCCGAGCTTGTGACCGACCATGTTCTCGTTGATGTAAACGGGAACGTGCTGGCGGCCATTGTGCACAGCAATCGTCAGCCCGATGAACTCGGGCAGGATGGTTGAACGGCGCGACCAGGTTTTGATCGGCTTCTTGTCTTTGCCCTCGACGGCGGCATCGATCTTTTTGATCAGATGCGCATCGACGAACGGGCCCTTTTTAATTGAACGTGCCATTTGGTTCGCCCCTTACTTGCGCTTGCGACGCGAGACAATCATGTTGTCCGTGCGCTTGTTACGACGAGTCCTGTAGCCCTTGGCCGGTGTGCCCCATGGGCTGACCGGCTCACGGCCCTCGCCTGTACGGCCTTCGCCGCCACCATGCGGGTGATCGACCGGGTTCATGGCGACGCCACGCACCGTAGGACGAATACCGCGCCAGCGGACAGCACCGGCCTTGCCGATTTGACGCAAGCTGTGTTCTTCGTTGCCCACTTCACCGATGGTTGCGCGGCAATCGATGTGGACGCGGCGGACTTCGCCCGAGCGCAGGCGAACCTGAGCATAGACGCCTTCGCGAGCCATCAGGACAGCCGATGCGCCAGCCGAGCGCGCCAGTTGGGCGCCCTTGCCAGGCAGCATTTCGATGCAGTGGATGGTGGTTCCAACGGGAATGCTGCGGATGGGCAGCGTGTTGCCGGCGCGGATGGGAGCATCGGTTCCGGACAGCAGGCTTGCGCCAACCTCGAGACCACGAGGAGCGATGATGTAACGACGTTCGCCGTCGGCGTAGCAAAGCAGGGCAATGTGCGCAGTACGGTTGGGATCGTATTCGAGGCGTTCGACCTTGGCAGGAATGCCGTCTTTGTTGCGACGGAAGTCGACCAGACGGTAATGCTGCTTGTGACCGCCGCCACGATGACGGACAGTGACGTGGCCGTTGTTGTTACGGCCCGAGCCACGGGTTTGCTTTTCGAGCAGGGGAGCGTGCGGCGCACCTTTGTGCAGGCCGGGCGTTACCACCTTGAGCATGCCGCGGCGTCCCGCCGAGGTTGGCTTGACTTTAACGAGTGCCATTTAGTTCACCTCCGTAAAGTCGAGTTCCTGGCCGTCCTTGAGCGAGACATAAGCCTTGCGCTCGTTGTTGCGGCGGCCCATGAAACGGCCAAAGCGCTTTTGCTTGCCTTTTTGGTTCAGAACCTGAACGGACTCGACTTCGACTTTGAACAGTAGCTCGACGGCCGCCTTGATTTCAGGCTTGGTAGCATCAGCTGCGACACGGAAAGCGACTTGCTGGTTTTTTTCGGCAACGAACGTGGCTTTTTCAGTCACGACCGGAGCGAGGATAATTTGCATTAAGCGTTCGGCGTTCATCCCAACATCTCCTCGAGTTGAGCGATAGCCGGCTTGGTGATCAGCACTTTCTTGTAGTGGATCAGCGACAGCGGATCGGCATAACGCGGTTCGACCACGGCAACATGCGGCAGGTTGCGGGTGGCGAGGTAAACGTTTTCGTCGAGCACGTCGGTGATGATAAGCACCGACTCGAGGCCCATGCCCTTGAGCTTGGCCGCAGCCTGCTTGGTCTTGGGGGTATCGAGCTGGAAGCTGTCGACGATGGCGATGCGGTCTTCACGAGCCAACTGCGAAAGAATCGCACGGATGCCGGCGCGATACATTTTCTTGTTGACCTTCTGGGTGAAGTTTTCGTCGGGCGAATTCGGGAACGCGCGACCGCCTCCACGCCAGATGGGCGAGGAAGTCATACCGGCACGAGCGCGGCCCGTGCCTTTTTGGCGCCATGGCTTCTTGGTGCTGTGCTTGACTTCGGCGCGGTCTTTCTGGGCGCGGTTGCCGCTGCGGGCATTGGCCTGGAAGGCGACGACGATCTGGTGCACCAGCGCTTCGTTGAAGTCGCGACCAAAAACGGTGTCGGGAGCGGCAACGGTGGACGAGGATTGGCCCTGGTCATTCAGGAGCTTGAGTTCCATATTTAGGCTCCTTTCTTGGCGGACATCTTGATGGCCGGGCGCACGATGACGTCGGAATTCTTGTGGCCGGGGACAGCGCCCTTGACCAGCAACAAACCGCGCTCGGCATCGACACGGACGATGTCAAGATTTTGAACGGTGCGGGTGACGTCACCGAGGTGGCCCGCCATTTTCTTGCCAGGGAAGATGCGGCCGGGGTCTTGCGCCTGGCCGATGGAACCTGGAACCCGGTGCGAACGCGAGTTACCGTGCGAATTGCGCTGCGAGGTGAAGTGGTGGCGCTTGATGGTGCCGGCAAAGCCTTTACCAATCGTCGTGCCGGTTACGTCCACTTTCTGGCCCGCTTCGAATACGCTTTCGACGGCCACGACAGCGCCGGCTGTGAATTCAGCGGCTTTGGCGGGGTCGAGACGGAATTCTTTGAGGATGCTACCGGCTTCGGAGCCGGCTTTGGCATAGTGCCCGGCCTCGGGTTTGGTCACGCGCGAGGCGCGACGGCTGCCGTAGGCTACTTGCACGGCCGCATAACCATCGATTTCTGGTGACTTGACTTGGGTAACGCGATTGTTCGACACGTCCAGCACGGTTACCGGGATGGACTCGCCTTCCTCGGTAAAAATACGGGTCATGCCAACCTTGCGCCCCACGAGCCCCAGCCGATGCGCGGCAGGCGTAGGTGTCGAGTTCGACATCATTTTCTCCATTCCCGACTGCGATTGGTCGGGGCTAATTTTCATACATATAAAACCAAAAGATTTTTTTGGTTAAGCTAGCACTTTAACATGGGTTGACACCAGCAGGCAAGCCAAGCATACGGAAAAACCCTAGCGCTGTTGTTTTCACCTATGAACAAGGCGTTAATCTCGTATAGTTGTCGATTGCCAAAAGCCAACAGGAGCCTACATGCCACCCGTTTCCGGGCGCCTTGCGTTGCGCGGCCCCACCCTGTCCTTCGTCGCCGACCCGTTCCAGGCCGGCGACCAGGCCTCCATGCGCTATGAGTCCGACGGACTCGTCCTCGTTGAAAACGGCAAAATAACGGCGGCCGGCGACTACGCCAGCCTGAAGCCGCAGCTCGGGCGGCTCAAGCCGGTGCATTACCCCGATGCACTCATCCTGCCCGGCTTTATCGACACCCACGTCCATTATCCGCAAACACAGATGATCGGCGGCTACGGCGCCCAGCTCATCGACTGGCTCAACAAATACACGTTCGTCACCGAGCAGCAGTTCGCTGATTCCGAACACGCCTCCGCCGTTGCCGGCATTTTCCTGCAGGAATGCCTGCGTGCCGGCACCACCACGGCCGCCGTGTACTGTACGGTTCACCCCGAATCAGTCAATGCCCTATTCCACGCCGCCACCCGGCGCGGCATGCGCATGATTGCCGGCAAAGTGCTTATGGACCGCAACGCCCCCGCCGCCCTCCTGGACACGGCGCAATCCGGCTACGACCAGTCCGAGGCCTTGATTGCCAAATGGCATGGCAAGGGTCGCCTTTCGTATGCGGTGACGCCGCGCTTCGCCCCCACCAGCTCACCCGCCCAGCTCGAGGCCGCGGCCGCGCTATGGAAAAAGCATCCCGGCACCTACATGCAAACCCACCTGGCCGAGACCCTGCAGGAAAACGAATGGGTCAAAAGCCTGTTCCCCGAACGCGCCGGCTACCTGGACGTCTACGCCCATTACAGCCTGATCGGCCCGCGCGCCGTTTTCGGCCATGCCCTGCATCTGCAGGAAGAAGAATGGCGGCATCTGGCCGCAAGCGGCTCCGCCGTCGCGCACTGTCCCACCTCCAACAGCTTTCTGGGCAGCGGCCTGTTCGACTTCACCCGGGCCAGGCAGCCGCAAGCGCCCGCCCAGGCCATTCGCACCGGACTGGCCACCGACGTCGGCGGCGGCACCACTCTTTCCATGCTCAGGACCATGGGCGAAGCCTATAAAATCGGCCAGTTCGGCCATTATTCGCTTTCGGCGCCCAAGGCCTTCTACCTGGCAACCCGCGGCGCGGCGCACTCGCTGTACCTGGAAGACAAGATCGGCTCCATCGCGCCAGGCATGGAGGCCGACCTGCTGGTGCTCGACATGAAGTCGACGCCCATCATCGACTTTCGCATGAACTATTGCGAATCGCTCGAAGACGCCCTGTTCGTGCAAATGACCATGGCCGACGACCGCGCGACCCGGGCGGTGTATGTAGCGGGCAAACTGGCTTATTCGCGCGGCTGAAAAGTGTCAGAGGCAAAGAGGGTATCAACCTAGCAGCAGCACCCCGCCGCTCCATGTCAGCTTCAGCCCCGCAAAGAACAGGAAGACATACATAAGGCGATTGAAGGCCTGCGCGTCGACACGGTCGTGCATCCAGACACCCAGTTTGACGCCGACCACCGCAACCGGCGCCAGCACCAGGGAGGTCAACAGGTTCTCGGTATCGAGCTGACCCAATAGCGCATAGGGAATGAGCTTCACGTAGTTGACCACCGCGAAATAGATGGTGATGGTGCCCACCATGATGCTCTTGTCCAGATTCTTGGGCAGGATGTAGATCATGAGCGGCGGGCCTCCCGCATGGGCGACGAAGCTGGTATAGCCGGATACGCCCGACCAAAGACTAGCGCCGACGCGGTCGGGCAGGCGCAATCCCGGCCGGCTCCTCATCCAGCCCTTCAGCCAGTAGTTCAGCGAAAAAATCAAGGCCAGCAGGCCAATGAGCATCTTCATAAACTCTTCATTGACGAACTGAAAGGTAAGCGCTCCCACCACAATGCCGACGATGGCGCCAGGCAGCAGCTTGAGCATGAGCGCCCTATCCCACTTATGCAGCCAGGCGCGCACGCCCGCAATATCCATGACGCACAAGATCGGCAACATGATGCCGGCTGCCTGCAGCGGCGAAACGGCTAGCGCCAGGAGAGGCACGGCAAGTATTCCCAGGCCGCCAGCAAAGCCGCCTTTGCCAATGCCCACGATAAGCACGGCGGGCACGGCAACCAGGTAGAAGGCAAGACTGTCAACAATGGACATTACAAATCCCGAATCGGAACCGCAGGGCAAACATGCGCCAGCATACCGTAGAAAAGGCCATTTCCACGCTATCCCGCCGCGTGCATGGCGACCCAAAAGCAGGCGCTTTATCCCAGGAACCGGGTAGGCAAAAAAAACGCCATGTATCACTTACATGGCGTTTTTTCAACCGCGGCAAGCGCAGTAGAGCGGCTTATTGCAACGCGATCTCGACATCGACACCGGCCGGCAGGTCCAGACGCATCAGGGCGTCGACGGTCTTGTCGGTAGGATCGACGATGTCCATCAGGCGCTGATGGGTACGCATTTCCAATTGGTCGCGAGCCGTCTTGTTGACGTGCGGCGAACTGAGCACGTCGTAGCGGCGAATACGCGTCGGCAGAGGCACCGGACCGCGCACAACCGCGCCAGTACGTTTTGCGGTTTCAACGATTTCGGCTGCGGACTGATCGATCAGCTTGTAATCGAACGCCTTCAGGCGGATGCGGATTTTCTGGTTTTTCATGGTGTTTCCTAAAGAACGAACGGCGAAGGCGCGAAGCCTTCGCCTATGACAAGTAATTTACTTGATGATTTTGGCAACCACGCCGGCGCCCACGGTACGGCCGCCTTCGCGAATGGCGAAGCGCAGGCCCTCTTCCATGGCGATCGGGGCGATCAGCTTGACCGTCATCGCCACGTTATCCCCAGGCAACACCATTTCCTTGTCCTTGGGCAGGTCGATCGTGCCCGTTACG